>CAZPEK010000113.1:0-8378 GCA_964585555.1 uncultured Leptospirales bacterium
GAATCTCCAGCATGATTCCCGCTCCGATCAGAGGTTCTATGCGGTGCGTTTTCCAGTCTGAACCAAATCTGTATTTTGAGTAGGATATTCCCAGATGAGCTAGGAACATTCGTGGCAGGGTTCTTGTAACGGTACATGAAAAATCTTCTCTTTCCGGTCTGATTTTTTGCTGATCCTCTAATGTATCAGCTGGAGTAGCAATAAATTCAACTGCATTAAAAGTATAGAACTGTGTATTGATTAAGGTTTTCCTGTCCTTTGATTGGTGGGACAAATGGATTCCTGCAATGATACTTTTATTGTTCTTTATGGAACAGGGGGCTCTGTCCGAGGCTTCTTCCTGTAATCCCGTTATGGTCTGCTCCTGCCAGTCGATAAACCAGAAGCCGGCACCGTACTCGAATACCGCAGCGATTGCCCCCTGACCTGTTGAACAGATAAGAATGAAAGTGAAAAGAAAGTACTTGATTCTGTCCATGGTGAATATTTTCATAGTCTTGAACATCCTTTTTATATGGAGATAGTTGATTATAATAGCTCTATAGTGTCAACTAATAGTTTTGTTAAGTATTTTAGAATATGGATAAAGAAAAAAACAACTGCCGCCTCTGCGGCGCCTGCTGCATCGCCCCCTCGATTTCATCGCCCATACCGGGAATGCCCGATGGAAAGCCCGCGGGAGTTCCCTGCATTAATCTAACCGAAGATTTTCGATGTAAAATTTTCGAGTCTGAATCACGGCCCCATGTTTGCCGGGAGTGGACCCCCTCGGAGGAATACTGCGGCACGTGCCGGGAAGACGCCATGAAGCGGATCTCTGTTCTTGAAGATATGACTGCCTGCAGGTAAGCCGGCAGGTCAGTCCTGGAGCTCTTTGAGAATTTTGTCCGGGAGCTGCGAGTTAATAAGATAAAAAAGATTTGTGATAAGCCGGTAGAGGGTCATGTCGTTGATCCGGTCGCCTTTTTCTACCAGGTCCCACCGCGGGGCAATTTTATTGACCCTCTCAATGATGCCGGGGTACTGAAAATTCCCTTCAAAGGATATGTCGAAAACAAGTGCATGCTCCGGTACGCTTTCTGTGGGAATGATGAAATTTTCAGAAGGCACGGCGGAGATTATCACATCGGATGATTTTATGAATTTCAGTACATCAGTGTAGGGTGTGAAGCGGTGACAGACCTGAACGGAGCCGTTTTCATTGAGAAGCATCAATGCCAGGGACCTTCCGACAGAGAGAGAATCGTTTATGACAGTAAACCGTTTTCCCTCAATGGCAAAGGGATTCTTTTTCGAACCGTCGGGATAACTTCCTTCATTAATAAATTCATCTTCGTACATTTCATAATAACGTTTCATTATGTAGAGAATGCCCTTTGCGGTAGGGGGCATAACCCACTTACGGAGCTTTTGAGGGTCTCTGAATTTTTCAAACTGTACCAGGAGGCCGAGGTGCCCAAAGTGAAGGCCTTCGATATCTTTTCTGATATCCACCATGTTCATGAAACGGGTGTCGCGGCCCTTAAAACCTGTTGGGTACATAACCATGATGCCGTGTATCTCAGGATCTTTGTTCAGTTCATCAATGCGGGTTTGGAGTTCTTCGCCATTTGAAGCAGTAACTTCGTGAAAGGCAATGCCGTACTGTTCGGTGAAATTTTTAATGCCCTTGATATATGAGCGGGAACCCGCGTCGTCAGTGGTAATGACAGCTGCCATGGCGGGTTTGATCGAATGGCGGGCATAGACTTCCTGATGGTTTTTGAACATTGGAATGTCATATTGTTCTATCAGTGAGGCGACGCGGAGAATGTTATCTTTCATCGTGTTGTTTTTTAGAACCTGTTAGTAGTTTTTATCCTTCTGCCGTCTCCCCCCAAACCCCCCGGAGGGGGCTTATGAAAAATAACAAGAGAACAGTCCCCCTTCGGGGGATTGAGGGAGTAAAAAAGTTTACTACACATTAAACCTGAAATTGATGATGTCACCATCTTCAACAATGTAATCTTTGCCCATGACAAGAAACTTTCCAGCTTTCTTGACTTCCTCTTCACTGCCGAGGCCTGTCAGATCATTATACTTCATTACTTCCGCCCTGATGAAACCGCGCTGCAGGTCTGAATGGATAACCCCTGCAGCCTCGGGTGCGGTAGCTCCGGCTTTTACAAGCCATTGTTTCACTTCGTCTTCACCAACAGTAAAGTATGACATCAGGCCAAGGGATTTCATCGACAGAGCGGAGAGACGGCTCAGAGCTGATTCTTTTATGCCCGCGTCTTCCATGAATTCATTTTGTTCTTCCGCCGTTTCGAGAAGGGCAATCTCCTGCTCGAGCTGTATCGGAACCTGGATGATATCCATGGCCTGATTTGTAAAGTTTTCAGCGGTTTTTTCAGCAGCCTTCTCATCGCTGATTTGCTCTTCACCGATATTCATAACCGCAAGCATCTTTTTGAAGGTCATAAAGGGATATCCGGAAATAAAGCTTTTTTCTTCACTGCTGATTTCAATGGTTCGGAGAGGAAGTTCCTGCTCAAGGTGCTCCCTGAACCGGTTCATCAGTTCTTTTTCGTCCTTGAGGCGCTTGTCATTATTTGCTTTTAGATCGCGGTCAATGCGGTCGAGGCGCTTTTCAATAAAGATCAGGTCCTGGAGGCAGAGTTCGCTGTTCATTGATTCAATATCCCGTGCCGGGTCTACTGATCCGCTGACGTGATATATTGATTCATCTTCAAAGGCCCGTACAACGTGTAGCAGGGCGTCAGCATCGGCAATTTCCCTGAAGAGTTCATTTTCCTTGTCGCTCCCTGTTTCAAAGCGGGGCAGAAGCTTGAGGTCTATGCGGGCAGGGGCTTCTTTTTTCGGATTGTACATCTCTACCAGAGTATCGAAGCGGGTATCACGGATTTGAGCGACTCCCGTCAGGGGCTTTGAGGGATCAAGGGTGGTCTCAGTAAGGTCTGTTCCGGTCAGGAGTTGAAAGAGAAGTTTTTTGCCTGTCTGGGGCAGGCCGATTATGCCGAGTTTCATAGGGTCTCCGAATAAAAGTACTTTGAATTAGTATATGGTAGGCATGTGATCCTGACACTGAAATTCGTCAAGGTAAAAATTGAGAGTACCGGTACTTCTATGAAGTACCGGTGTTTTGAGTCTGTCTACTCAGCTCATCGGTGATATTATTTATTTTTAATGTCGATTCCTGAAGGCGAAGGGCGAAGTTGACCAGGTCCTGGGCCTGTTTGGCAATTTCAGCCGTACTGAGGCTTGATTCGTCGGTAGCCAGTTTCTGCTCATTTGTTGAGCTTTCGATTGTTCTACTCGATTCATGAACCTTGGTGTTAAGGTTACGAATTGTTTTAATCGTAAAGTCAATATCATTGATAAGCGTGCCTACCTCAAGTATCTCATTTCGAATAGTTTCGATGGCATTGTGGAGATCCTTCATCATATCTGATGATTCGTTGATCAGAGAACTTGAATCTTCAATGAGTTCATTGTTGTCACGTATGATTTTTCCAATTTCACTGGAATTCTGGGTTGTCGCTTCGGCGAGCTTGGATATTTCATCGGCAACAACGGCAAAGCCCTTGCCCGCTTCACCGGCCCGGGCAGCCTCAATCGCCGCATTGAGGGAGAGAAGGTTGACCTGGTCGGCAATGTCGTTAATGACCTGGACAAAATTGGCCATTTTCTTGCTCTGGTCTTTGAGACGGAGAAAGCGCTCCATGGTTGTGTTTATCTGGATAGAAGATTTTGTTGATAAATCAGAGACTTTGTTAAGGGTCTTGTTGATCTCCTCAGAGCTGCTCTGAGTTTTATCGTTTACTGCTTTCAGGTCTTCAACTGACTGAACCGTAATATCAAGTTCTTCAAAAAGCGATTTAGCAATATGTGAGATGCCTTCTGAGTTCGAGGCGAGTTCTTCGAGTGAAGCGGATATCTCTTCCATTGACGCCGCCTGGTGCTTGGAGATTTCGTTCATCTCCATGGCGATATCGTCCTGCTCAGTGGATTCTTTTTTCAACACGCCGATAGATTTAAATATGGCTTCGATCACACTGTTCAGATTGTCAAAATTTGATTTTGATTCGTTCTCTTTTTCAATGGCCAGTTGAAGAAGCTTTCTCGTGGCACCAGCCCCCATGGAGGTTCCTATGCCAACCATGAAGTAAAGAATGTAGCGTACCAAAAGATTGCTGGTTGGCGGTGGAGGGAGCAGCTGGGGTTTTAAAATAAAGAGGCTGGTCTGTGAAATAATAACCAGTACCAACGCATAAAGAGACATTTTCCTGTCAAAATAAAAAACACTGAGAGCCAGTGCAATGTAATTGCAGGCAAAAAGCTCACTTGCCCCGTAAAAACTGAACATGAAAACCCAGAGGCTCAGCAGAAGACCTGTCATGGTAGTGTAGGCTGATCTTTTTTTGCCCCGGTATTTTTTCTCAAGCAATGCCGAAATGATTACTATCGATGACATAATAGTAAACTCGATAATGATATCAGTAAAGGTGAGGTATTTTGAACCCCTGCCGGTGGCCTTAATTGCCGTCACGGCAACATTGGCGAGGAGCATAATCGTAATAAATGCTTTAAACATTCGGCGGTTATTTGCAGCAAGAACCTGGCTGAAAATAGCCGTTTCTTCCATATTAACAGTTGAAGCGGTTGTCTGTGTCTCTTTTGCCATAGTGATACCCTGATTAAAGTAAATGGCATGGTACTGCTTGTTTTTATTTTGTTGATCCTCTGCAGTAATGCCTCTCTGAAGGTTTTTTTTTATTTGTTCAGAACCTGTATATCTGGAGGCTCTTCTGTTTCAGAGAATTTGTGTAAAAGTATATAATACACTCTATTCCTGTCATTAAGAATTTTTATATTCTTGATGAAAAAGGAAGAGGAGCTGTATGCGGGTTATTTCTTGTTGTAATGACAGGATAAACAGGCTATACTCTAAATTCTGGAGAATATAAACTGGCACAAATACTGAATGTGGATAATTGCACATGTCAATAATTACTTTAATGATGGGCGGGCTTATTGTTGTTTCTCTTTTTTTAGGCGTTAATTTTCTTCATCTCTATTTTCGCCTCAAGTGGGACCGAAGGCATCTCTACTTCAGTTTTATGAGCTTTGCCGCTGTTATCTATATCTCCTGTACTCTCCTTGAGTATCTGACACCCTCAACGGAGCTTTATTTTTTGTATCTGCGGATACAGGTAGCCGCGGTCCCCTTCTTTTTCGTTCCCCTGATCTGGCTGGTTTCTCTCTATACCGGAAAGCGGATTCCTGTTCTTAACTGGTTTATCAGCATTGGCATCAGCTTTTTCATGATAATCCGCTCCTTCCACCCTACAGGTCTGAATGTTACGAATGTTAAGGGCATGAAACCGTGGCTGCTTCCCTGGCAGGAGGTTATCTGGATAGTTGATGGGGATGGCACTCCCTGGAGTCTGCTCTACTACGGTTTTCTAATAATTATTTATACAACGGTCTGCTACTACCTTATCGGTCAGTACAGGATGGGAGAAAGGAAGAAGGCCCTGATGCTGCTTCTTGCGGTTGTTCTTTTTATAGCTGCAAATGTAAATGATATACTTGTCACTGTTCTGAATGTGAAGTGGATGTATTTAACGGAATTAGGATTCGTCAGTTTTCTTGCCGTAATGAGCAGTCAGCTCTATGGAGAAATAATACGACTTGCGGATGTGGAAAGAAAACTTGAAGAAACCGAAATGCATCGGCGCGCCATCTTTAACAGCATGTTTCAGTTTACCGGCCTTCTGGATAAGGATGGTCATATCCTTGATGTGAATGAACCGGCATTGAAATTTATCGGTGCAAATCTCGATGAGTTAAGGGGGAAACTTTACTGGGAAGCTCCCTGGTGGGCAAATCTTCCGGCAGAAAGGAAGAAACTCCAGGATGCCGTTGTCCGGGCTGCTGGCGGTGAATTCGTCCGGTATGAGACAGCCAACCATGATGCTGAAGGTCAGCTCTACATGATAGATTTTTCTCTCAACCCGATACAGGATGAAAAGGGAGGTGTTATTTATCTTGTTCCTGAGGGGCGGGATATCTCCCCTCTTCGGGAGGCGGAAAAAAAAATACTTCAGAATAACCTCGAGCTGACGGCCCTTAATGAAGAACTGAACGCTACAATTGAAGAGCTTGAGGCGACCAACGAGGAATTTGAGGCCCAGAACCAGGAATTGATAAACAGCCAGGCTGAAGTTATGCAGCGTACCAGTGAATATCAGAATCTCTTTGAGCTTGCCGGTGACGCGATACTGGTAATTAAAGAAGAAAAAATTATCGACTGCAACAGCCGTGCCCTTGAATACTTCGGGTTCAGCCGGGCTAATCTGACGGGCCGTGAAATGACCATGCTTTCTCCTGAAAAACAGCCTGATGGTACAAATTCCCAGGCGGAAGAAAATGATAAACTTGCCAGGGCTCTGGGAGGAAGTTTGCAGCAGTACGAGTGGTACTATCAGCGCGGTGACGGGACTTCTTTTCCTGCTGAAGTAACTCTTAAGTCAATAGACTTTAAGACGGGAGTTCACCTGCAGGCTATTATTCGTGACATCAGTGAGCGCAGGGCCGCGGAAAAAGAGAAGGAAGAAATACAGAGTCAGCTGTCCCATTCTCAGAAAATGGAGGCCGTCGGAACCCTGGCAGGGGGCCTTGCCCATGATTTTAATAATATCCTCAGCGGTATCATGGGGAGCCTGAATATGCTTCAGATTATACTTGCCCGGGAGAGTCTGGAACGGCGTGATGATATTGAGAAATATCTTGATATGGGAATGGAGGCTTCCAGGCGTTCAGCAGATATTGTGAGACAGCTTCTCAGTTTTTCAAGAAAGGAAGAGTCTGAACTGGTTCCCCTGGATATTAATATTTCATTGAATCATGTTGAGCAAATATGCGTCAACAGTTTTCCCAAGTCAGTTGATCTTGATTTTAGAACTTTCGGCACAGGATTGATGATAAAGGGAGACCCGGTTCGGATTGAACAGATGCTTCTTAATCTTGCGGTAAATGGATCCCATGCCATGACAATAATGCGGGGAGAGCATGAGCCCGAGGGGGGGACCCTGACCGTCTATGGAGAAATTCAAAAACCTGATTCTGCTGAAGTGTTTAATATACCGGGGCATGTCAGGGAGGAAAGCTATGTCGTGGTGCATGTCAAGGATACGGGAGTAGGCATGCTGCCAGGAGATATGGAAAAAATATTTGAACCCTTTTATACGACAAAGGAAAAAAATATCGGCACGGGTCTCGGCCTTGCCATGACATTTAATATCGTCAGGCAGCATGGAGGCTTTATCCGGGTCGAATCGGAAATCGGAAAGGGGACAGTTTTTATGGTGTATCTTCCCCTTATTGAAAATGGGAACAGGGTCTCCAAAAAGATACCTGAAAAATCATATCTTGTTGAAGGAACCGGCCATATATTGATTGTCGATGATGAGAAGTATCTTCTCGATATAGCGGGGGCGATTCTTGAAGAATGCGGATACCGGGTAACCGTGATGAGCCGACCGGAGGATGCGGTCAGTTTTTTCCAGCGTGAATACATGTCTGTCGACGGTGTTGTTCTTGATTTCAATATGCCGGGGATGTCAGGAATTAACCTCTTCGGCGCCCTGAAAGAGATAGACCCCTCTGTGAGGTGCATCCTGGCCTCAGGAAAAATGGAAGATGAACTGGTTATAAAGGCGGAGACCCTCGGTATTGTAGATTGTATCCAGAAGCCCTATACAGCCGAAGCGTTATCTGAGAAGGTGAAGCGGCTTATTTTGTGAGATAAAAGGTGGACACTACAGGTAATTATTAAATTCTTGATGGAAACATTTTACTGCACAGGCACTGCTGATGTCTGCTGACAAGAAGGATCCAGGGAAATTCCAATGGCAGAAAAAAAACTTCCTTTCAATTTAGAAAAAATCCGGGAGATCATTAAAGAATACCCGACACCTTTCCATATCTATGATGAAAAGGCTATCCGGGAAAACGCCCGGCAGCTTGTTCGGGCCTTTTCATGGGCTCCCGGGTTTAAAGAATACTTTGCCGTCAAGGCGGCCCCGAATCCCTACCTGATGAAAATTCTCAAAGAAGAAGGCTTCGGCGCGGACTGCAGTTCCATGGCTGAGCTTGTCCTTGCGGAGAAAACCGGGATAACCGGTGAGAATATCATGTTTACCAGTAATGATACCCCGGCGGAAGAATATATCTATGCGGCAAAGCTCGGGGCTGTTATTAACCTCGATGATATCAGTCATATTCCCTATCTTATTGAGCATGCCGGTGTCCCTGAAATCGGCTGTTTTCGTTATAACCCGGGACCCCTGCGGGGAGGGAATGCTATCATC
>CAZPEK010000113.1:8404-9915 GCA_964585555.1 uncultured Leptospirales bacterium
AGCCAAGTATGGATTTACCCGTGAGCAGCTTTTTGAAGGATATGCGGTGCTGCGGGATAATGGTGTAAAGCGTTTTGGCCTCCATACCATGATTGCTTCAAACGAATTGAAAAATAATTACTTTGTCGATACGGGAAAAATGCTCTTTGATCTGGTTGCCGAACTGTCAAAGGAACTCGGTATTACCTTTGAGTTTATTAATCTCGGGGGCGGTTTTGGGATTCCCTACCGCCCTGAAGAGGAGGCCGTTGACATGGCCTATGTGGGAGACCAGATTCGACAGGCCTATGAGGCGATTATACGCCCCGCGGGCCTCGATCCCCTGAATATTTACATGGAAAGCGGCCGGATGATCACCGGTCCCTACGGCTACCTGGTGTCGACAGTGCTGCATAAAAAAAAGACCTACAAAGATTACGTGGGACTCGACGCGTCGATGTCTGACCTGATGCGTCCCGCTCTTTACGGGGCCTATCATCATATTACGGTAGCGGGAAAAGAGAAGGCTCCCCTTGATCATGAGTACGACGTTACCGGTTCACTCTGTGAAAACAATGACAAGTTCGCTATTGACCGGATGCTTCCTGAAATTGATGCCGGGGATATACTGGTTATTCATGACAGTGGTGCTCACGGTCACGCCATGGGCTTTAACTACAATGGAAAACTCAGGTCTGCAGAACTGCTTCTCCGGGAAGACGGTACGGTTAAGATGATTCGACGGGGCGAGACCCTTGATGATTATTTCGCAACCCTCGATTTTTCCATTCTGGATGATTGATGGAAGTTTACCTTATCCGTCATACCGCTGTTGATGTTGAAAAGACCATTTGCTACGGAAGCTCTGATGTTCCCCTTAAGGGGACTTTCCCCGAAGAGGCGGCTGCTGTCAGGGGTAAACTTCCCCCCAATAGGGAAGAGTACCGTATTGTTTCAAGTCCCCTGACGCGGTGCCGGCGCCTCGCGGAAGAACTGGGCGGTAATGTGATTGCCGATGAACGACTGGTGGAATTTTCCTTTGGCAACTGGGAGATGCAGCAGTGGAGTGACATCAGCCGTGAAGAAATTTCAGCCTGGTTCAAGGCAATTGACTCGACTCCTGTTCCCGGGGGCGACCGCCTTGATCATTTTCAGGAGCGGATTGTTGACTTCTGGGATGAGCTGATGACCCGGGGACATGAAAAGGTCTTCGTGGTTTCGCATACCGCGGCAATTCATGCCCTCCTCGCCTGGCTGCTTCATATTCCCCTTAAGCATCTGTTTTCTTTTAATATTGATTACGGCGGCATTTCCCTGGTTGGAAAAGAGCGGGGCAGCTATATGATTCAGTACATCAATAGATAAAAAGGTACCGGGTGTTGCCCCTGTTCTTCATTTCAAGTTTAAGTCATATTAAGTAAGCCTGGAACGTGTCTTTTAACTTCCCCCTTCTACAATGCTTGATAAATGCAGTAAAAAAAAGCCTGGTCAGGTTTTTTTGTTGCATTTATCAAACATTCCTTTTTTTATGT
>CAZPEK010000114.1:0-9863 GCA_964585555.1 uncultured Leptospirales bacterium
TATACAAAATATTTTCTGATACCCTGCCCCTGGTAAATCCATCGATCTGCTTAATAACCTTTTCAACAACAAAACGGGGAGGAAGTACACCTTTTTCTTCCCGCAATTTCAATCCTTCAATAATCTGATCAAATTTTTTCTGAAAACCCCTGAGCCTTGAGATATAATTTTCACCACTTTTTACAGACTCAATCCGATGGGAAGATTCAAGCAGTGTTGGAAGATCACTCTGAGCACCAAAAAGTTGATTAACCGGATAGGGACCGTTACCGTTGATACTTGAATAATGGTAACCAAAAGACCCGCCACGCAGCAGCATATCAAGATACCAGAGCATTATTTTGCGGGTAAGCTTTTCCTGTCTGTCAAGTTTTTCCAGATCATAAGAGAGTATCAGGTTTTTATGTTTTTTCGCAAGTTCATGCATTTTATCATCAAATGCCGGAGAAGCATCAGTAAGTTTTGCACTATGGAAATCAAGAAGAGTATTTTCCAGCATCCCCAGATAGGTAAGGGTCTCCGGATCGCCAAGAAGACTTTCAAGCATCACACGTTCAACAGCATGATTAAAGCTAAAGGGCTTTCCCCACACCAGCTTATAGAGAAAAGTCCCAAAGGTTACCAGGAAAACCAGTAGTATAATTCCTGCAGTCCGTTTCACTATATTCCTCCATACTTTTTACACATAAAAACTTTATGATTAAAATATTTTTAAAACTTGCAGCATATGGATGTTAATACGTCTATATTTTTACCATAATCGTCGAACCGAGACTTTCATTAAGGTGAGGGTTTTTTGATATTATCCTGTAAATACACCCTAAGTTTCTATAATAAATACCATGACCGTCAGGTTTAAAACAAAGGACTGGTTTATTTTTTAACCAGTCCTTCGAATAACACCAGAAGTCCTTTTTCGACAATATCTTCGGGACAAAGGCCCGTTATTTCAGAAACCGATCTTTGCTCAAGAAGAAAAATTCCATCCATAAGTCCCCATAGCATCTGGGCAATTTGAGAAGAGTCAACAGGGTTGAATTCATTTTTTTTGATACCCTCCTCAATGATGCTCTCAAGAAAAGACATTAAATCACGTACACGATTTTGTAATGCTTCGAGAAGGGTATTGTCCACAACAAACTCGTCCTGACCAACTCCCCGTATTGATATTATATCGTAATAATCCCTGTGGTCTCTAAAAAAAGAAAGGTAAGCACCTGCTATTGCCTTAAGCCGATCAACAGCTGTCATTTCCCGGGAAGTCATTGACTCAGCTATCATTTTTTCAAGGACTGTTATTCCTTCAATATTTAATGTTCTGAATATTTCAGGCTTACTTTTAAAATAAAGATAAAAAGTTCCTGTACTGACTTCAGCCTCTTTTGTAATTTCCCCCACTGAAGAATTCTGATATCCCCTTTCAGAAAAAAGCTTTCTGGCCGCTTCCAGAATTTCACTCCGTCTTATCTCTTTATCTTTATCTGACCGGGCTCGTGTTTTCATAAAATATTCAATCGATTAAATTTAATAATTCTAATTACCATATTTTAAAATCTGTTTTATAGTTGGCTGCTGTAATAATTTGAG
The DNA here is from genome assembly GCA_964585555.1 of uncultured Leptospirales bacterium. GTDB lineage: Bacteria > Spirochaetota > UBA4802 > UBA4802 > UBA5550 > CAZHNW01. The sequence goes on from CAZPEK010000114.1 coordinate 1,588, forward strand.
AATTAAGATAGTGTTCTTTTAGATTCATTGAATAATAATAAAAAAACACATGACTGAGACTAATACTCATTGAAGAATTGAGAGTAAATATTAAACTATTTTTAACATGACTGCGTAAATATTTTTTATTTTGAGATGCATTACCTAAACTATAAAAGGCATCTATACTGAGGCCGTAGGAAATATATTTCAAAAAAGTAATTTCAAAACCCATTAATGCTTCAAGACCATAAACAAGAGTCCCTTCAGGATCTACTATTTCCTTTTCAACACCAAAACCTGTCGTACCAGATAAATATTTTGTCAATATTGTGGCGCCTATTGTTTCTCTTATAATAGTCGGCCGCTTGCCATCAACTGATGAAACAACCGAATCTATTTGCGACTTATGATATGGATTTACAAAACAGGGTAAATTTAACCTGTAATAAAAAGTACCCCTCAATAGATTCCCCAGGTAGGTATCGCCCTGCCTGACATAATACATATAGGGTGAAATTTTAAAATAATGAAGCCTGTTGTAAAAAATAAAATTAAAAGTACTTTCGACTCCATAGCGCGTATAAGTTTCAAGCGGACGCCCAATAGGAGTTTCTATATTATCACCAGAATCAACCATGGAGTTCTCAAAAACAAAAGACACAGAAAACTCAGACAAAAACCTGAAAGTATTATCTATTTTTTTTTCATCACCCTTTACAATAAATTTTTCTTTTTTTAAATCATCCGATATAATACGAAAGAGATTTTTAAAAGTATTTTTATATAGAATTTTTTTATTCAGTCTTTTTTGTATTAACCTTAAAACTGACTGTGTTGCTGCAATTTTATACTCTCTATTATCTTCAACAGGATACCCTTGTATTTTGTCGTTTTTATAACCTTGGGTAATATACTTTTCTCCACCAGACGTGACCAGCTTAACCTCATTTCCCTTTAACCTGAATGTCACAATTGGGAACTCAGTGTTTATAAATGTATACAGTTTTAACTTAGTAACAGGTCCGTACTGCTCAGTTGCGCTCACTGCTTTTTTATCAAGGAATGCTATTTCCGCTGAATACTTATTTCTAATTAAATCAGCACACTTTTGACCGGTAAAAAAAACTTTCTTTTTACCTGTATCGTACTGCACAATATCAAGATCCTTACGCAAAAGTCTTTTCCAGCTTGATATCCGTTTAATAAAATCACTGTAACGGTAACCCGTTACATTATAATTGCTTGATGGAACCAGGCGAATCTTATCTACGACTATCTTTTCTCCGATGTCAATATCAGCTTTAAGATAGCCATCAAATTCAGGCAATACCGAGACTGATCGGCCGTCCTTTAAAATAATTCTTGTGGTTTCGTGACTAAAAAGTTTTCCTTTATTGTCTCCACCTGCAATAATTAAAGCTATGTGAGGAAAAGCTTTTAATAGATTGAGATTTTCATGAAATGTCAATCCAGATAGAAGTATGAAATATTTTGCCCCTTTCTTTTTTGCTTCATCAATTGTTTCCTTAACCGCTTTAGAATAAAGCTTTATCGTAATTTTTTGCAAGACCTGTTCAGTTGCATCAACCTGAAGGTCATGAGAAGATACCCCGATAAAGGCAATTTTCCCTTTAGATGTATTATGAAGAAAAAACGGAGAAAAAAACCTTTTCCCATCAACATATAAATTGGATGAAAGAAAACGTGTTCCCTTCCCCTTACCTAAAAACTTATAATTACCGAGACCAATCTGCAAATCATTAGATGATATAACTGTCGCATCACATTCAAAAGATTTAAAAAAATCGATTATCGCTGAACCATAGCTGTACTTTGATACGATTCCCGGATAAAAGGCATTGCCAAGATCCAGATATAAGCAGTTCTTCTTTTTTTTCTCCCAGGCAATTGACTGACCAAGTTTAATGAGAGGATCATTTTTTTCCTGACCTGCAATTTCTGTACTAAATTTACCTCCCATATTTCCTGTCACAACAAGTGTTATCTTTTCTCCACCCAAAAGAATACTGCCGCCCAACAGAAAAAAAACAATTATCGACAAAGACAGATATCTCATTACCAGCAAACAGGCTATTTTCATTTTCTCCATGCAATATTCACCATGACATTATTACTTCTTTCGGATTAATTTCTTAATCTCTATGGTAAGTTTTATCTTTTTATCGGTCATCATTTTTGTTCTTTTTCCATTCTTTGCAGTTCAGCTTTTAATTTATTCAAACTGTTTTCCAGCTTTTTAACTTTCTCTATAAATTTTTGTTGTTCTGCAACCTGTTTCTTAATCTTTTCATCCTTTTCTTCAACTATCCTTTTTGATTCAGAAAGTTCCTTTTTCAGCCCATTGACAATCGCCTTCTCTGACAATATTATTTTATTCAAATTAAATTCTCGAGCAGCATTATTTTTTCTCATCGTTTCAATTGTTACTGCAAATTTCTGCTTATTAATTAATATTTCTTCATTAAGAAGTTTTATTTTTTTGTTTAAATTCAGTTCTAAACTACTGTTTAACTTAACTAGATTTTTAATTTTTCCCTTACTTTCTGTATCAAGTATCACAAGTTTTTTACTTAAATTTTCAAATTTTTCATCAAAAATTATTTTTTCCTTAACAGCCTGTTCTTTGAGAGCCTTCAGATCACTCTCAACTTTTTCAATTTCTGCCTCTTTAACCTTCATAGTTTTTCTTATAAGATTATTCTCTTCTTCAAGAAGAGAATTCCTTCTTTCAATAGCGGTAATCTGGTTCTTCAAAACAAGGTTTTCAGATACTATTCTTGCACTCTCACTTTTATTTCCTGACGTCGTTGTAGCGCAGGCAAGACAGTAGGTCACGCTTACCAGTATGGCAGCAATTACTTTCATAAAAATCTCCGGTATTCTCATTCGCATATTCTATCAGATACAACAAATAATTCTACAGTTTATTTTCCACAACTATTTAATGCAATTAAGTGCAATTATTTTGACTCACCTTCATTTTTTTAATTTTTATGTCTCCTTATCGCCAGATTAATGCGGCTAATGCCGATAATTATATTTGGGAAGCCCTGCTTTATTTTAACAGGATAAATAATTTTCGGAGGCTCATTCGGTGAAACAGTCTGAGATATCTCAACAAACACAGGACATGGTATTTTATTCTATTTTCAAGGAAAAAAGAGAAGACCTGGAAATATTTATAAAAAAAGAACTCGATATCTGGGGAGACTACGAAAAAATCCCTACTTATATACGATCAATTATTGATCGTGAATTTGTAGCCCTTGGAAAATATGCAAAAAGAATTAATATTTTTGAAATTGAAGAAAGAATGGATAATACAGCTCTGCAGCAATAAATTCAATTGTCTGGAAAACATCAATTCGTTCTATTATTAAAAAGTATAACGAGCCTTCAACTCAAGGAGATGCTTCCCCTCATAAAATTCAAAAAGAGGATCATCATTGCCGAGAAAAAATGTTCCCCTCAAGGATATTTCAAACTTGCCGGTAAACTTCCAGGCCGCTGCAAGCACCATCAAACCTCCCGGATTCAAAGATATGGGCCTCAAAAGTATCCCACCCCTGAGAACAAGGCGCTTATCAAAAAATGAATCCTGGGCCATCACCAGGAGAAGATAACTGGTTGCAGGATAGCTGTAACGGCTAATATTCTTAAAATATATCCCCTGGGTCCACTCGACAAGAATCAGGCCGTACCTGCCCCACAGGTTAGCATCTGATCCTACAGAATAAGCAAAATAGGGTACCCGCTCTTTCTGAGTTAATTCTGCACTTGAATCACCTTCAGGCAAATTTGCTATAACGTTATTAACTGTTCCGTCAGTAACCGCAGGGGCGGTTACCATATCCGGAGTAAATACCGTTTCAAATTTTAAAGTAAACTTTTTTATAACAGTTGAGAGTTCAAAACCAATACTATTTACACGAAAGTACTCAATTCTATTTTCCCGGTACACTTTTGCATATCGCTCAGAAAGCAAATCATCTTCAGGACCTATATCTGAACCATAGAGAGTAGAATAGAGGAAAGCATTCGACGAATAACCGTTAAAATAAGACAGGAAAAGGTCTACCCCCTTGACAGTACCTCCGAATCGTAAACCAGCAGAAGAATTCGCAATATCATAATCCAGAGAATCAGAGTAGAGAAATTCAGACTGGTAGGGCTTTGTATCTTTCAATTCCCAAAAGCCCCTGGGAAAAGTTATGGGATAATGAAAAGGAGACCAAACAGCCTCAAGGGAAAAATCTTTAAATATATATTTCAATGTAAGAGCTCCAACACCCTTACTGATATCGTCAGTATCTTTAGCAATAAATTCAGAAAGATCATAGCGGGAAAAATATCTTGTTAGCCTGAAAAGCTCACAGCTGCCCCAGGTAAACTTCTGAATTCCCAGCTTAAACTGAAATTTTTCACCACCCTGTAAATAAACTTCAGGTACATCAATTCGATTATGCGGTTCACTATTTTCAAAAACCTGGCGGGGGTAATAGAATGCATCGATCTTGGCTTTCGCTGAAAAAGCACCATAAGTCCAGTCAGCATCAATACGTCCACGTTCCTCTATTTTAACTACCCGGTAATCAGAACCTGTGAGAGGAATCGCCTGTTGATAACTGCCCTGCAGAAACCCTCCGATTTCCCATTTGCTTTTTTTCTCTACTGCGACGGATGCATTATCATTGCCGAGAAATTCCTGATCAAAATCTTCTTCAGTCTGAGCGGACAGAATAGCAGCAGAAAATAAAATTATAGTAAAAAGAAATTTTGTCATTTTCAAAAAACAACTTACAATCCGGAACGCTTCAGCTTAAAATCAGCAACACGTGTATTGTAATTGATTGTTTTAATATAAATTATGCTTTTCCCTTTACCATCCATTCTTGCCATTACTATTTTTCTGGGAGTATAAATACCGGATATTTTTTGAATTTTATACATAGTTAAAGTCTTAGTATGAAACCCCCTTTCAAAAAATTCAATCCGACGAATAACAAAATCATTTTTACCGACATAAATTAAGGTTTTACTATACACTCCTGAAGCAGCACCCCGGCTTTCTATTCGGTAACAGTCCACGCTATCAACAACTTTTTCTCCCAGCAGCTTATACTTCATTTTTTGGTTCATCCGTGCGCCGCCAATATCGATATTGTAAAAATGTGAATTTAACCACGGATTTCCCTGTTCCCCACGGGGCACCTGCCTTATCCTTCCACTGGAAAGCTTTAGCCACTGCAGACTTTCACCGGATTTTTTATTTACCACCAAAAATTTCATTTTGCTACCCTGATTAAATTCAATTCTCATTCTTGACTCAAAACCATAATCCTTGAAAATACCACTAAATCTTAAAATATCCTTTCGGCCTTTCTTCAAAACCAACAAAACAGCAGACTGGTTAACAGTTACAGGTTTTTTAAGCGATTTAACTTTACCCATAATCTCAGTTCCGTCTAATGAATAAGCATAGTCTGCAAAGAAAAAAGAAATGAGCAAAAGGCATAGCACAACATATACTTTTTTCATCCAATCCCCTCCAAAATTCTATTTCTCAATTTCAAAGAATTTTTTAAAATTGAGTATTCTAAAAATATTCCAGTTAAGCTCTTCATCTATATTTAGCTTAAAAATAAAAATTATTCCCGGAAGCAAAACCAGTGCAGATACTGTTGTAGTAACAATAGTCACAATCATTAAGATTGACAAATAGTAAATCGGCAAAAATTCAGATAAAAGCAAAACTGAAAAACCAAAAATCAATGCAAGGGAAGTATAAACGATAGCAGTACCTGCTTCCTTGTATGTCGCATCCATCGCTTCCGAAAGGCCAAGACCCCGGTGTAAATGAAACTTTAAGGTTTTTAACATATGAATAGTATCATCAACTCCAATTCCAATTGCAATAGCAGAGAGAAGTGATTTTGATATATCCAGGGGAATATTTAGATACCCCATTGTCCCATATGAAACAACTATAGCCATCACGATAGGGAATATCGAGACCAGGCTAGCCTTAATGTTTCGAAAAAGAAAAAGTATCACGAAGGCAATAGCCAGCAGAGTAAACATAATACTTTTTAATTGACCACTTATAATCATTCTGGAAATTACCATAAAATTCATTGTCTCGCCAATAAGCCGCCAGCTATAATTTTGCAAATTCTTTTGACTTCCAATATATTTTTCTATTGCCTTTTTAGAAACTTCTATCAGGTGAGAAGAATACAATCTTTCTTTAATTGACCCCACCCTGATAAGTATATTCGCATACCTGAACTGGGCATCAACAAAAGGTTCAATTGCATCGATTCTTCCGTCTGAATTTTCATCAGATCCCGAATACAGTCTCATATAATCATTTATTGTTTCTCTAGAATCTGGAACAGTAAAAAATGCCGGATCTTCATTATGCATTGCTTTATTGATTCGCTTTATAAAATCACCAAATGATGCGGTATGGAGCATTTGGTACTTTTCCCTGTTTTCCGGATTTGTAAGCCAAATCCTTATTTTCTCTATATTATTTAGAAATACAGGATCTTTTATACCATCACGTTTTCCAGAATCAAAAACAAGATTCATGGTCAAACTTCCATCAAAAACATCACCCATCATAAATTCAGCTTTATACAGATAGGAATCTTTTTTAAAATTATTCATCGGTGTTGATGCAAGTTTAATTTTACTTATTCCGATAAAGCCAGCTATTGCTATAATCACAGCTGCAGCGACTACTGCTTTTCCATGTTGTTGACTCAAGTGATCAAAAATAATTATTATTCTACCAACAATTCGATTTCTTTTTATATCATCACTGGGTGGAAGATTTTTACTCTTTCTTGGCTTCAATAACATAAGAGCAACAGGAATGAAGGTTACCGCAACCCCCATGGCAAAAAAACTTCCCAATGCAGAAAAAATACCCAAATGCTTCAAAGAAACAAGTTCACTCACCGCGAGGGAAGAAAAGCCGATAACTGTGGTCAATGAAGCAAGCACAACTGTTGATGAAATATGACTCATCGACTGAGATAGTCCATTTTTCGCATCAGCCGCAATAATTGTATCTCTATCATGGAGGTACTGGTTAAAAATATGAATAGCATATGAACTGCCGACGGAAACCAGGAGGGCCGGCAGCATATTAACCATCATTGTTATCGGAACATTTAGAAATCCCATAAGTCCCACAACCCAGAGAGTCCCTATCGTTACAGACATCGTAGGAAGAAAAACACCTCTCAGTGATCTAAAGTCAAGTAAGAACGTCAGTATAATGACCGCAAGAACAAGAGGAATAAGAATTCTGAGATCTCTGTTCATATAATCAAATATAAACTTTTCATATACCGGTATCCCGACAGGAGTCAATTTCAAACTGGCACCATTATATTTTTTAATAATTGCATGAATATAATTAAATACATCAATATGATTTTCCAGAGGCCGCAATACTATACTCACCGCAAGCGCCTGTATTTCACCGTTTGAGTTTAAAGAATATAGTACCGACTTATACGAAGGATTTTCTAATAATCTCTTTTTGTACCTTTTAAAATCCTTTTCAGTTTGAGGAAGAATAATCTCACCTGATTTATCCCTGGGAAGAAATGATTGTACGGAAATTTTATTATTTTCACCATGAATATCCGCACCGGCAACAGGATCGAGAAGCATCTTAATAATTCGCATCGACTTATAAAGATAAACACTCTCCCATGCTTCTACTATGGTTTTAAACTCTCTCTTTGTAAGAAGCTTTTCTTCATCGAGCTTGGCCATTTTATGTGTTTGTAAAATAGAAAAAAGCTGCTTACTTGCCCGTCCTTTTAAGGCACTTTTCAATTCGGCAATACTGACCGCTTTATAAGAACTATAGTTGTAAACATTTCTCAACCGAAGAGGCTTCGCATAAAGATTTTTACGCTTTACCGGCCTTGAAGTATCCCATATGTCTTTAGATTTCTCCTTTTCACCCCTGCTTCCCTTATTCTCTTCACCAAAAATTTCTTCATCAAGCTCTGTTTCAAGATTTTCAATATCATCAATTCTATCAATCTTCCTTTTTATCAGTTTGCCCTGTTTTTCAAGAAGCACATTTCCTTTTGCCAGCAAACGACCCAACCTTTCATCTTCTTCCTTCTTGTTAAAATTCCTGAATTCATTCAGTTCTGCGACAAGGCTGCGAAGGAGGATAAAGTTATCTTTCGTGAATAGTTCTCTCCCTTCCAGTGCCTCAACAGCAGTCAGAACATAGGTTT
>CAZPEK010000115.1:0-4372 GCA_964585555.1 uncultured Leptospirales bacterium
ACTTGAGTACCCTGTGGGTATTAATTGAGGATAGATTATGGTTAATAATCATCTCGATTCCTCCATGAATCGTTTAAAAGAGGCCAACCTCCCTGCCGACCTTAAGGGCATCCTGCCCTGTAGTACTATCCTCGGTGGTATATTCAGTATAATTTATCTTGATTATAGGCGTTTAAAGGCGTTTAAAGATGATTATAGGCGATTATGCCTAAATACAGCCATCTTTTATCTTATTATTGGATTTTTAGAAAAATTCCCCCTATAGTTATTTTCGGAAAGGAGGAATTTTCCCATGAGACTTTTTTCAAAATTTTTCTTTTTAAAAGAAACAGGCATAAATCCTGCATACAAAAAAAATCATTTTAATCATTGAAATTATTCCCCCCCCATCATTCAATATGTCATAAACTTAGAAGCCTGACAAATCAGATCCATCGGGAGATTTTACATGCAAATTGAATTCATAGGCGCTGCACGAACAGTAACCGGTTCATCTTATATCATTAAAGATGGTGATTTTACTATTATGGTTGATTGTGGAATGTTCCAGGGGAAACGGGAAATCAAAGACCGAAATAACCTGAACCGAATTTATGCCCCGGGAAAAATTGATGCACTTCTGCTGACCCATGCACACATTGACCACAGCGGGCTGATACCAAAACTGGTCAAAGATGGATTCTACGGGAATATTTATACGACAAAGGCTACTGCAGACCTCTGTTCAGTAATGCTGCCCGACAGCGGACACATTCAGGAAATGGATGCCAAATGGGTTAATAAAAAAAACAAACGCCTGGGGCGCCCCGAAGTTGAACCTATCTATAATGTAAAGGATGCAGAAAAGGCCCTGGAAAACTTTGTCCCCCTTTCTTATGGAGAAACAGTACAAATCCATCCTCGAATCAAGGTAAGATTTCGGGACGCAGGACATATTCTTGGATCTGCGATTATTGAGATGTGGATAGATGAAAAGGGTAAACAGAAAAAAATCGTTTTTTCCGGTGACCTCGGCCCGACAGGTCAGGCAATCATACGCGATCCTGAAATAATTGATGAAGCCGATGTACTGCTTATTGAGTCGACTTATGGAGACCGGCTTCATAAATCAAAACAGGATACCTATGTTGAATTTAAAAATATTCTTCAACATGCCCTGAACAAAAAAGGCAACATTGTCATTCCAGCTTTTGCCATTGAAAGAACCCAGGAACTGATATATGCACTGGCCCGCATGGTGAACAATGAAGAATTACCTGCAATACCCGTCTATATCGATTCACCCCTTGCGATTTCAGCGACAGAAATCTTTCGAAGAAACCGGGAGTGTTTTGATAAAGAAACACAAAAAATTCTCCTTGAGGGAGACAGCCCCCTTGATTTCAACAGCCTGCACTTCTCCCGAACATCTAAGGAATCAAAACAGCTTGCAGGCGAAAAGGGATCAATTATAATCTCGGCCAGTGGAATGTGTACCGCAGGCCGGATAAAGTATCACCTGCGGGATAATCTCTACAAGCCGGAAGCATCGGTTATTTTTGTCGGCTACCAGGCCGAGGGAACTCTGGGAAGACGTATAATTGAGGGAGCCGAGCAGGTTCGCCTCTATGGAAAAGATGTAAAAATAAATGCCAGGATCCATACCCTTGGAGGATTTTCCGCTCATGCTGACCGGGATGGCCTTATTAACTGGCTCAGGAACATCAAAAACCCAGACCTCAAAGTCTTTATCGTTCATGGGGAAGAAAAAGCCTCCCTTTCCTTCGCAGAAACAGTAAAGGAACGGATCGGCGTTACTCCATATGTCCCAATGTGGGGAGAAACAGTTGACGTTGATACCCTGAAGTCTGTAATGACAACATATGGTCTGGATGAAAAGCCCGTTGAAAAGTATACTGAAATTGACCATGAAATTGACTCCCTCACCCAGACAATCAACAAACTGAAAGACCAGTACCATGAGATGGTGAGTCAAAAAAATTATATGAATACAGAACAACTTCAGGACGACCTTGAGGATATCAGGTCGCTTATTGCAATGGTAATCGATGAACTTTAAAAACCCCGGAAGAGACATGAAAGACCACATTGAACACAAGGCGTACCAGGTACGCTACATAAGAGACCAGAACCTGGTTCTAATCCAGGGGAACCTTCGTCTCGAATCGGTAAAAAAATACGATGAGATAATAGAATTTATTACATCTAAAGTGTTGAGTAGTGATAAACCGATCAATATTGATGTAACAAAACTCGCAACATTAAACAGTTCAGGTGTCGCAGCACTGGGGATGTTTTTAGTAGGAATAAAAAAATCAAAACGTGAAGTAACCCTCATTGGATCCCGCTATGTATCATGGCAGGCTATTTCACTGGATGGATTCTGCGATATAAATGAGTTTCTTTCCGTTGAATTTCTTGTCCATCATTAATAAAAAAGAGGGAACCATTCATAGAATGTTCCCTCTTTTTTATTAAATACCTTTAAAAAACCGGCAATCAGCCGAGAATCTTCTTAACCATTTTCATTATAACATCTATGTCGTCCTGCTGAGCGTTATCCAGCAGCTTTTTAAAGACAGACAGTTCTTCTCCATAATTCTCATCACCCGCATTAACAAACTTCTGACCTACGCCGTAAAGCAGCCAGTCGAGAGAAATCTTATGCTTGATAGAGATGCTTCGAAGAAACTTAAAAGAAGGATTTTGTGACCCGCATTCAACCTTTGCCACGTAACGTCTGTCAATGCTTGCTGTTTCACCAAATTCACGCTGAGTCATTTTAAGCTCTTTTCTGACTTCCTTGATACGAAGCCTGATCTGGGTAAAAAAATCAGCTTCTCTCTGCTCATCAAGAACATCCTGGGAGAGGACTTCATGGTCATGATACCGTTCTGTGTACTTGCTCTCAGATCCTATTGTTGTTCTCATTATTTTATTCCTTTTTTTATTTTTTTTCATAGCCCAAACATATGTGCTATAACTATAAACAAATCTAATATAAAACTCTATAATTGCAAGAAAAAAGTAACGATATAAGAAAAAAAATTACAAAAAAGTAAGTGAATCCCTTACCAATATCGGTATAGTACCCCAATATTGTTTAATTATATTATAAGAAACTCATTATTAGTGACTGGTTCCAATTTTTTTATTTTCCTCAAAAAAAACTTCCCTTCGATAAAAATCCCTTCATCGCTCCCCCGCCGGAAGGGGGCTAAAAGAGGATTAATACCTTGACAATCCACCCTCTCCTGAAAAATAGAAACAATAGACTGCAAACAATAGATAGAAGGTTCCCACTGTTATGACACCGGTAGATCAGGCATTCTCCCTAATAATCAACACCGCATTGCCTCTGAGCACTGAAAAAATTCCCCTCATTGAGACCGCAGGAAGGATCCTTCACGAATCCATAACCGCTGACATCAATATTCCCGCCTTTGATAATTCAGCCATGGACGGCTACGCCCTCAGGTTTCGAGATGCTGCAGGCGCAGCAAAAGAGAATCCTGTCTCCTTTATCATTATCGGAGAGATGCAGGCCGGGGGAGCTGAAATGCCCCCGCCCCTTGGAGAGGGTGAAGCGCTCCGTATCATGACTGGAGCTCCCATGCCGAAGGGTGCCGACGCGGTCATTCCCGTTGAAGATACTCGTGAAGAGGGAAACAGGGTGCTGGTCTATAAAGAACTCACGCTCCATGAAAACGTCCGCTTTGCCGGCGAGGATATTTCAGCAGGGGACCCGGTTCTCAACCCGGGCCGCTGCCTCACCTCAGCCGATGTGGGTCTTCTTGCTTCCCTGAACTGCCAGACACTTGAAGTTTTTCGGCGGCCCACGGTGGCTATCATTGCCACAGGGGATGAGATCGTAGAACCGGGAGAGGAAATCCGGTTCGGCCAGATTCGAAACAGTAATGCCTATACCCTCTACAGTGAAGTAATAAAATACGGTGGAGAACCCCATTACCTCGGCATCGCCCGTGATTCAAAAAAGGAAACCCGGGCGCTTTTTCAAAAGGCCCTTTCTCATGATGTGGTCATCACCACCGGTGGTGTATCCATGGGCAAATATGATTTTGTAAAGGAAGTAATGGCTGACCTGGGAGTTGAAATTTTGATAGAAAAAATCAGAATGAAGCCGGGTAAACCGGTTGTCTTCGGTCACCGGGAAAAGACGCTTTTCTTCGGTCTCCCTGGAAATCCCGTCAGCACCATGATAGCCTTCATTCAGTTTGTCCGTCCCGCTCTCCTGAAGCTCTCTGGCTCAACAACCATCAATAAGCCTGAACTCCTGGCGACTCTCAAGGAGCCGATAAAGAAAAAACCGGGACGCCGTCATTTCATCAGAGGCTCTTTCACCATAGAAGCC
>CAZPEK010000115.1:4397-9038 GCA_964585555.1 uncultured Leptospirales bacterium
GTTTGACCGTCAGCACAACGGGCCTCCAGGGCTCGGGAATTCTCCGCTCCATGAGTGATGCTAACTGCCTCATTGTTGTCCCCGAAGACCTTGAATATATTGAAGCGGGAAAGGAAGTAATGATTCAGCTTATTAACCATGGGGAAATATAGAATGACCCATGGAATTGTTCTCTACTCAGGGGGACTGGACAGCCTTCTGGCTGCAAAGGTTCTCATGGACCAGGGGATAAGGGTTACGGGCTTCCATTGTATACTTCCCTTTACTGATCCGAACATTTCTCCGGAAGAGCTCCATGTCTCAAAGCTGGCACAGCAGATCGACCTTCCCCTGGTTCACTACCGCTGTGACCGTGAATATATCGACATGGTTAAAAATCCTCCCCATGGCTACGGGAAGGCAGTCAATCCCTGTATCGACTGCAAAATATTTTTTATTCGGCAGGCCTGTAAATACATGACCGAAACCGGAGCTGATTTTATTGCCACGGGAGAAGTTGTCGGCCAGCGCCCCATGTCACAGCAGAAGCACACCATGAATCACATTCTAAAGGAAACAGGGCTTCAGGACCGCCTGCTTCGTCCCCTGTCAGCAAAGATTCTGAAACCGACCCTGGTTGAAAAAGAAGGCCTGGTTGACCGTGAAGCCCTTCTTGATATCAGCGGCCGGGGCCGCAGGCGCCAGATGGAACTGGCTGAAGAGCTCGGCATCACCGACTACACCTCACCGGCAGGGGGATGCCTTTTTACCGACCAGAATATTGCCCGCCGTGTACGAGACATGTTTGAAAATTACAGGGAAACTTCCCCCCTTGATCTCTTTCTCATGACCATTGGGCGCCATTTCCGAATCAATGAAAAGGCTAAAATTATTGTGTCTCGAAATGAGAAGGAAAACCTGAAACTCGAAGAATACCGTGAAATGGCTGACATCTACATGAAACCTGACTTCAGAGGGCCGGCAGTCTTTTTCCGCGGCACCCCTGACGAGGGTTCAATCAACAAAGCCGCCGCAGTCCTTTCCCGCTACGGAAAACCTGATGAGACTGAACACAGTATTACCATCACCGTGGGGAAAGAAACCATTAAAATCATTGAAGCGCCTGCACCGGTTGATGAGAAAGTACTTGAATCAATGCGCATATAACATTACAGCTTCATATAGACACTGCAAAGAGCACTACACTAAGCGCGAGGATATTCATGAAAAAGAAAACCGTCTCTTTTCTCATCTCCGGAAGAGGATCAAATTTTTCCGCTGTAGCAGAAAAGATTATTGCAGGGAAGATAAAGGCAAAACCCGGTATCGTTATTTCAAACAAAGAGAATGCTGCGGGTCTCGAAAAAGCCCGGGAATACGGCATGAAGGCTTTTTTTGTTGATCCCAAAAAATTCCCCCTGCGGGAAGATCATGAAAAGGAAATTATTCGGCTCCTCGATGAATATAACACAGACCTGGTTGTAGCCGCGGGCTACATGCGAATATTAAGCTCTCATTTTGTTTCCGCCTTTAAAAACAGGATTATAAACATTCATCCCGCCCTTCTTCCTTCCTTTCCCGGGGTTAATGGACAAAAACAGGCTCTCGATTACGGGGTACGTTTCACCGGCTGCACTTCACATTTTATTGACGAGGGGACTGATACGGGGCCGATAATTCTTCAATCAGTGATAGCCATTGAGCAGGATGATACTGAGGCGTCCCTCTCACAACGTATTCTGAAAGAGGAGCATTATATACTTCCCGAATCGGTCAAACTCTTCTGTGAAGACCGCCTGGAAGTAAGGGGACGGAGAGTCTACATCAAATAGTACAGGCCCCGGATACACCGGGGCTTTTCTGTATTACCGGCGATAAAATTTTGCTTTCAACCCCTTATCACGAATCTGAAAATAAATTTCTATACCACCTTCTACCTTGTTCTTTTTAAGAACCTTCCCATTCTTCAGGGGCCGGTCGAACTCATCAGCAATTTTTGTAATATCCGTATATCGGCTTCCGCCGAGAACCCTGACATTCACAATATCCTTTAATATTCTATGCCGGGCCTGCCCCTTTGCCAACTCGAGATTTGCCCCCTTCGCCCTGACCGTATAGGTATCAGGGTCATTCCAGCCAATTACCGGACCGGGTTGGGTCTTTTCAATTTTAACAGGTTTTTTATCATTAACCGGCACCTTTTGACCCGTTTTTCCACATCCCCCCAACAAACAGACCATCAGAAAACCGAGCAGTACTGGAACAGATACAATTCTCATATCGCAACTCCCAAAATTTTTTATTACTACAATCCCTTTTTTTTATAAACACAAGTAGAAAATAAAACCTTTTGCCGTAAAGGAAAAGTATTTTTTTAGAAGGTTGAGGAAGTTAACTCTTTCCCCGGAATAAAAAACTTTGCCTCAGCCGGGACAGGGCGAGAGAATAAAAAAACTGAGGGCAAAAACAACAAATATAGTTTAATTACTATCAAATATTTAATAGTCTGTATTTTTTTTATGTTGCTGTTATTTGTAAATTTTTTCATTTTTAGTTGACGTTTTAATTTTTTATAATTATTATGTGTGCGACATTGGTCCTGAATATGAAAGGGGGATGAAAATCCCTTTTTGTATTTAATCCGGAAATAAGGCCGGAATCTAATAATAACAGAACTAATTCCAGGAGGAATCTTTCATGAAAAAACTTATTGCAATCACCCTGGTCCTCACAGTAGGCATCGTATTTACAGCCTGTGGCGGTGGATCAAAAATCGGCGGAACAGTTAAAGGTAAAACCTTTAAAACCGAAGGTTGGGTAAACAAGAATACTTTCCGTCTAGCAGCAGCAGGTGCTCCCAAGCGGACCCTTACAAACAAAATAGCCCGACGTGAAAGCTCTAAGCGTGCAGCTATCCTTAATGCCCAGTACCAGATCCTTGAAAAATTCAAAGGCGCAAAACTTGAAGGTGCTACTGGCATGTCAGATTTCGAAATGACCGGTATTGCAATTGCTCAGGAAGTACAGGGTGTTGTTAAAGGCGGTTCAGTTCAGTCTGTAACTTATGATGCAGAAGACAACTGTGAAATCATTTATGAAGTAAAGGCCAATGGACTCCAGAAAAAAGTTTCTGCAGCTTCATGGAAGTAAATAATTTTGCATAATTATAAAAAAGCCGCAGTTAATAACTGCGGCTTTTTTGTTTTCATTTTTTGGCGGATAAAAAATAAAAAGGGTATCTTTCGATACCCTTTTTAATAAATATATATAATTGCAATCCTGGCAGCGTCTTACTCTCCCACACCGTCCCCGATGCAGTACCATCAGCGATGAGAGGCTTGACTTCTGTGTTCGGAATGGGAACAGGTATTGCCCTCTCTCTAAAACCACCAGAAAAAGTTTCTTTTCTAATATCACTAAGTGATGTATAACCATATAGAACCCGCCTTAAAAACTGTCAACAAAAAATAAGTTTTATTCTAAAAAAAAGACAAATTACTTTTTTTTGCCTCGACAGAAACGAAAATATATCAAAACAGTTGCTATCAGGTTCATTTTTCAGTACTTTTTCCTGATGCATCTCTCTTTACCGGATAGTAGGCAATGAAAAAAAACTGGTACAAAGCTGCCAAAAATACAAAAGAAACACCACGCCGCTCCCCTGCAGCCAGATCTTTGTGTCCTGAAAAGGAACCAGAACTACAGAAGCTAAAACAGCTTATAGAAATAAACACCTATATAACAAATTCTCTTGTCAAAGAAGAAGTCCTCAAGAGGATTCTCCATCAGGTAAAAGATATTCTTAAATGCGAATCCTGCAGCATGTTACTGGCTGACCAGGAGTTACGCGTTCTCAAATTTGCCATCATGAGTGAAGAGGATGAAAGCGAGCGATTAAAGGATACCGGGCTTAAAATGGGTGAAGGCATTGCAGGGACTGTATGGAGCAACGGCATAACCCTGATAATCAATGATCCTGAAAATGACCCTCGTTTTTCTGATATTGCCGACCGGAAAGCATGCACCAGAACTCGTTCCATCATTGCTGTCCCCCTTGCCGTTGATGGTAAAATTATAGGTGTCATCGAAAGCATCAACAAAATAAATGGCCATTTTATCCCCTTTGACCTGACAATACTCCAGTACATTTCTACTCAGGCAGCTATCGCTATAAAGAATGCCGACCTCTATAACATGGCCACCCGTGACGGCATGACAAAACTTTTTCTGCATAAATACTTCAAAGAACGACTCATTGAAGAAGGAGCCAGGGCAAGCCGATACAGCCACCCTCTTTCCCTTGTGATGTTTGACATTGACCATTTTAAATCATTCAATGATACCTATGGCCACCAGGCCGGTGATCACATTTTAAAAAATGTTGCCGAGATAATCCAGCAGAACTGTCGAGATATGGATATTGCCAGCCGTTACGGTGGAGAGGAATTTACCGTTATTCTTCCCGAAACCACCATGGAGGATGCCTACATCTTTGCTGAACGGGTACGAAAGGCCATTGAGATGTTGAAGATACCTTACGGCGACCATGAACTTCAGGTTACCATCTCAGGAGGCATTGCTGCCACACCTCCTGCTTCTCCTGGATCCATGGATGATTTCATTGAGATGGCAGATCAGGCTCTCTATACATCGAAATCAGAG
>CAZPEK010000115.1:9048-9796 GCA_964585555.1 uncultured Leptospirales bacterium
GCCGCATCACACAGGAGCACCGCATGGTGTACGACGTGATGTTGTTATCATTTTATTCCGGTTAAGAATGATATAGATATATAAGCAAATTGCTCTGACACCAACCAGTGCCTGCCCCATAATACATCTTTACATCTTTAAGAAACAAGTATCATGCCACCGGAATGCCTGTACCGAGCGGAGCTACGGTATTAAAATAATAACAAAAGATACCGGTTATTCAGGGCTTTTTTCAATTTTCCTCCACTTTAATTCATATAAAATAAACGAACCTCACAACCGGGGCATTTAAATTTTTTTTACTTGAACATAGCCGGTCATTTCATCAAGATATAATCATTACACAATCATGCAACCTGGAAACCATAATGACCACACCACCAAAGGTAAAACAGAAACGAAAAGACGGTCTGAAAAGACAGGCCCAGATCATGGAGATAGCCCTTAAAATATTTGCAGAAAAGGGCTACCACTCCACCTCGGTTGATGAAATTATCAGTACCGCAAAAATAGCCAAAGGAACATTCTATCTGCATTTTGACGGCAAGCTCGATATCCTTGACAAAATAGTCGATAACAACTTCGCCGGGCTCTACAATTATTTTAAGGTTCTCGACATATCAGCCCCGAAACCCCTTCCTGAAATAAAAGAAATGTATGTTAATGTTGCAATTCTCCTGGCTAAAATCCCTGAATTCAAACAGTTTACCAAGCTCCTTCTCAGTGACATGGTGGGCCTTGATCAATC
>CAZPEK010000116.1:0-8851 GCA_964585555.1 uncultured Leptospirales bacterium
CAGCGGCTCCACCCTGAAGACGCGGCCGGGGAGGGACACATTTCCGGCCGAACGCAGGACGATCGAGACGGGAAGCCCCGCTTTCAGTCCCGACGCGTGCGTCTGGTCGATGCGGACGTGGATCCTGACGCTCTCCGGATCGATGAGTCCGATGACGGGCTGTCCCGCCGATACGGTGCTTCCCGGTTCGCCTTCCCTCGACACGACGAGACCGTTGACGGGCGACGTGAGACGAAGATTTTTCAGCAGGGTGAGAATGCCTTTTTTTTATATGTTTGGGGTGAGTACGTTTATTCATACTGTTCTATGATAAACCAGCAGGGAAGAAGTTCATGTAAAAGGGCTTTTTCCCTGCTGCAATGCTATTTACCCCGGCAGGTGGCGCGGACATGCTCAATGGCTGATTTTGCGGCAATGGCACCTTCCCCAACTGCTACGCTTATCTGAAGAAAACCCCCGGTACAGTCACCGGCGGCCAGGATACCCGGGGCATTGGTCTTCATGTTGCGGTCAACCTGGATAAAGTTGCCCTCGGTAAAGATACCGAGGCTGAGTGCAAAATCGACCGAAGAGGCATCTCCCATGGCAATAAAAAGCCCGTCGGTTTCGTATTCTGTACCATCCTCAAAGGTAACCGAAGAGAGGGTCTTCTCTCCATTAAGGGTAATGATGTTTTTCTCTATAATGTCAATATTGAGTTTTTTCAGTTTTTCCAGGTATTCCGGTGTGATCGTGGATTTTTTTCCCACGGTGGAAATCGCTACATGGGGGGTGTATTCTGCCAGTTCAATAGCCTGGTTGGCTGCATAGTTGCCTTCTCCCGCTACCATTACTTTTTTGTTTTTAAAGAAAAAACCATCACAGCTTACGCAGTATGAAACTCCCCGTCCCTCGTAGGCATCAAGATTTGATACCGGTGGTTTTTTCCGTGAAACACCGGTTGCCAAAATTATTGAACAGGCAATTATTTCATCTGCTTCGGTTTTTACTTTGTATTTGCCCGATTCTTCAAAGTGAATTGAAAGCACCCTGTCGCATTCCATTTCAACGCCGAAACGGGATGCCTGCCTGATTCCACGGTCAATGAGTTCCTTGCCTGAAATGGTATTTTCGAAACCGAAATAGTTATCAATGTCATAGTCTCCCGCAACCTGGGGATCACATCCGAGAATTTTTGTTTTCATGCCCGCCCGGGCCGTATAGACCGCTGCTGAAAGCCCTGCGGGTCCCTGTCCGATTATAAGTACTTCTACTTCCTTCATTGTATTAACCCTTTTTATTTATTGCAAAAAATTATATCTGCCCGGTAAGTGTAGGGGGCTTCCCTCAGGAGCCCCCTACACTTACCGGCTATATTACACTTTTATTTGCTCTCTGTCAATTAGTATTTAAGAGTTTGCTAAAGTTACAGGGAAAGTAATAAAATCAAATTATTTTGATGGCAGGGTGCCGGGGATGGTCAATGCTGGCTTATCAGCACTCCTGACAGAACAACCGCTGAGGCAATATACTGGTATGTATTCAGGGTTTCACCGAGAACCAGCCAGGCGAGGATGAGTGAAAAGACCGGTATCAGGTTTACGTAGGCAGTGGCCCGGCTTGCGGGCATGCGGCTTACTCCAAAATTGTAGAGCCCGTATCCTCCCAGGGTGACCCCGATACCGAGATAGATTATCGCGAAAAAAGGTATCTGGTGCCAGGCCGGTGCTGCGTGGGCACCGGTAAAAAAAATAAGGGGTAAAAAAAAAGATACTCCCTGCAAAGGCCTGAAAGGCGGTGAGAAAAAATGGTGTATAGCGGGCACTCAGTTTTTTGAGGAGCAGAGCATAGCCTGTACCGCTTGCCATGGCGAGAAATTCAAGGCTGTTGCCGAGGATTGGCCGTGGTGCCGCTTTTGTAATGTCACTGGCAAAGCTGAGCCATGCCGCGCCTGCGGCAGCGATAAAAAAACCGGTGATGGTCCGCGTGGTGACAACTTCCTTCAAGAACAACGCCGCTCCTATCCCAACAGTCATGGGGAAAAGGGAAGTAATCATCCCCGCCTGGGCGGCACTGGTATACTGGAGGGCCTGTGCTTCCAGTGTGAAATAGAGGCAGGGTTCAAAAAAAGCCATCAGAAGAAGGTACTTGATATCTTTTTTCTGGATATGGTTCTTTTTTAACAGGGGGAAGAAAAGAAGAAAAATAATGCTCGCGATGAACATACGCCCGAAAATGACAATTGCGGCATGGTAGCCCCTGAAGGCAATTTTCAGTGCAACAAAGGAGCTTGCCCAGAGAATCATGGCGATGATAAGGGCAAAAATTGTGATGATATTGTTTTTTTCTGGTTTCATTCCTGAATAAACCGTTTTAAAATGGTTTTCAAATTATTTAAATGTACTATGGTCAGCTGGCAAGCTTATTTTTGATTCTATTTATGTGCCAGGTTCGGAGAAAAATAATTATAAACCTTCAGGTTTTTATGGTTACAGGGTAATTGCAACAGGTATGACAGAGCATAGTAAAGAAATAAAGGCTCATCTTCAGAGCAGGCTGAGCAGTAAGTTTGGTAATATTGAACTTTTTTCCCGTGAGCATGCAGATTATATAGAGAAGTTTTCTAGCCTGGTTGACAGTATGGGCTCAAAGGGAAAAGGACAGCGGGAGAAGAGCGCGGCAATTCAACTTGAAGATGTAGCGGGTAATTTTCTTGAATTTATTAAAGAGAGAAATGTCATTCTCTCTCCTGATGAAACAAAAAAGCTTCAGGTTATAACCGGTTCAGGTTTTGAGCCCCTGGTGAAGAAGAGGATGGCTGAAGACCTGATGCATGAAATCAGACAGCGTCATGAGCGGGAAAGTCTCCTTGAATTAAAGAAAAAAAAGCATACTGATGAAATTCGCAAATTGAAATATTCCCGTATAAAGTTTGTAGACTGGCTGCGCCTGACAGGTTTTTCCTTTGAATGTAATACCATAACCCCCTTTTCCCACCGCATAAGGGGGGCAACAGTCCATGATCTCCCAAAACTTCTGCAGGAAGCCATTGATCTCCTGGTTCCCTTTCTTGAGCGCGCTCTTAATGAGAAGTTTTATATTCTCAGCAACATGGAGTATAATGTGCTTGTTGAGGTGCTTGAGGTTGCCCGGGCTGTTCGGTCGCTGTCGCTGGTAAAATGGCAGGACAGCTACAGTGCAAAGGAAATCGCAAATACCATGGAAGCGGTTACCCGGCATTATACGGCAATGATAATTAACAGTGATGCGGCAGAGCGGGGAATGAGAAATTTAATTAAAAAATACCCCGATGCTGCGGCGGTGAAGGGCGCCTTTATGTTTATCCTGGATAAACCCCTTCGAAACGGAAAGGTGGCCAGGCTTTCGAGAATAGCCTATATGCGTCAGACTATTCTTGGTCTCATCCTTACTTATTTTACTATTCGCAAAGGGCTCGTGGTAGAGACCCTCAACCAGGTGATGTTTCTTGCTGATGTTGACGGAGTGATTGACTCCTCGGTGAAAAAATTAACTGATTTAGCCCGTAAGCGTGAAGCTGTCAGCCTTGAGGCGAATAAAAGCGAGTTAAACCAGAACGAAAGACGAATAGATGAACTGAAAAAAATAAATGGTCCTTACCTTGAACTGGGAAAAAAACTTGAAGAAAAAATTGCCCGGATTGAGGCAAAGACCCGATACCAGGAATGGCTTGATGAAAGTGCGGCCCGTCCCCTCCTCAGGGTGAAAAGACTGGTCGAGGCCTGCAGCAGGTATTTTGCCGAACCCCTTTTTCGTGATGAGGGGGTAGTTTTTTACCATGATGATCATAGTTATGATAATGTTTTTTCTCAGCAACCTCGGCTTCCCGAGTTGTGCCGGGATTATACCCTGCAGGGCTTTGGTCTTATTGGCTCAAAATTAAAGGATTTTCTAAAGGTTGAAATGCCCGAGGGAATGCAACCGGACCGGTTCATTGCCCAGATGCTGGCGGGGGCCGGAGAGGAGGGAGGAGTCTATTCTTTTCAGGCCAGGGTTCTCTTAAAGATTTCTGCTCTTTCTTATAAATTAGCCAGCCGTATTTTTGAAATGATCAGAGATTATGAAGAAAATAAGGGAATTGCGGGAGAAGACGTTGTTTCAAATTATGATTTTTATGTCTATGGGGTTTTAAAAAGAACCCGGCAGGTACAAACGCCCCTTCTTTTTGACCGTGAAGAACTGTCAATGAAAGATTTTCTTGAAGGGGCCTGTGGCTTTTGTTTCTATATTGCTGCATTTCTTCAGAATCCCTACATGGCCGCATTGAAAAGCGAAGAAATTATAATACGTGAGTCCCTTGCTGGACAGGAGAAAGAAATTCAGGGCGAAGATACTGATATTGAAATTGATCCGGATATTGATGCTGATGAGAATAAGAGTGTTCTTGGTGAACTTGAAAAAATGTATGCTGATACATTAACCGGACTGAGAAAACGGGAATACCTTGAAGATGTAATAATGCCCCGGCTTTATGACAGTGACGGCTGTTATAACGGTATTGAAGAACGTTTTGTCTTTATGATTGAAATACTGAAACTGATGGCAATTAACCAGCGCTATGGTCATAAAATGGGAAACGAGGTTGTTAAAAAATGTGCCCGGGAGATTTCAGAGGCCCTGAAGGCCGCGGGAAGTAACCGGGAAAATACCGTTCTTCGCTATGACGGTCTGTTCTTTCTCGGGTTTGTACATACTGAATCCCTTGCCGGTGCTGTTGATATGCTTCTTTCAGTTGTCCGAACTCTTGGAAGAACGGTGATTGAAGAAGGGGCTCATGAACTGACAGGTATTGCTTCAGCAGCGGCAGTCTACCAGGACCGGCCTTCCCAAAATTTTGACGAGGTTAAAAATCTGGTTTTCAGTCTTCTCAGGTATTCAAGACTCAGCGGTGAGGGGAAGGTTGTTTTTGTTAAGAAATCTGACCATATTCTGGGCCCCCGTGATTTTGACGCAGGGGGGAGTATCCATGATGAACTGGTGACAATACTGGAGTAGATTATTTTTTATTTTTGATGAACCTGTTGTTTTTAAGCTCCTCGAAGGCATGAAGCAGTTCCTGAAGCAGTCCCTGAAGCATTTCCTGAAAGAAAAACATTAATTTATTGACTCACCTGTGTCACCATGTTAGAGAGGGGTAAGTTATATCTGGATAGGAAAAATATGAATGATAATGAAGCAGCCTCTTCTTCAGAACGCCTGAAAAAACAGGAGAAGATTCTTGAAGCGGCTGAGAATCTTTTTGTTGAAAAGGGACTCCCTGAGACCACCATGTCTGAGATTGCTGAGGCTGCGGATATCAGCCGCAGGACCCTCTACCGCTATTATGCTTCAAAAGAAGATCTGGCCTTTGCTGTTGAAGGAAGAATCTTTGTCCTTTTTTACCATGACCTGGAAAAGAACCTGAAGGACCGCACCGGTACGGGTTACGAAAGGCTTGTGTGGCTTCTTAAGTCACTTCCTTCATACATAGAAGAACATAAAAAAGAAGTAAAGTTTACCGGGGTCTTTGATCATTATTTTGCCGGTGAGTATCCCGGTTCTCCCGAGTCTGAAAAATTTATACAGATGATACAGGAAGACGGCAATCCCCTTGCGGAAATAATCAGGCAGGGAATACATGACGGATCAATCCGGAGAAATATTGATGCCTTTCTTTCTGCCCGTACTATCGGTAATACGATAATCAGTCTTGCCCAGAGAATTATTATTCGCGGTCATCATATAGAAAAAGAACAGAGCGTGGCGCCCAGGGCTATTATGGAACAACTAATTGAGATGATTCTTGAGTCTCTGCGGCCCCTGTAAGAGCGCGAATCAGGAGGAAAGGCTATGAAAGAAAGACCTGAATGGGAAAATCCTGAAGTTTTTAGAATAAACCGGGAAGATCCCCATTGCACCCTGGTCCCTTATGACAGTCCCCAGGATATAGATAAAAGCGAGGAACCGAAATATCGGCAGAGTCTCAACGGTCCCTGGAAATTTAACTGGGCAAAAAATCCCCATGAGAGACCGGTAGATTTTTATCTTCAAAATTATAACGCCTCTTCATGGGATGAGATACCTGTTCCATCAGTGTGGCAGCTCCAGGGATATGGGGTGCCCATTTATACCAATGTAAAATATCCCCGCAGTCTGAATACGCGGCGGTTTCCGAAGATTTCCCGGGAGTATAACCCCGTCGGTTCGTATCTGAAGACCTTCTCGATTCCCCGTTCTTGGAAGGACCGGCGAATTTATATCTGCTTCGGGGCGGTTAAGTCGGCCTTTTATCTCTGGATAAATGGAATCAGAGTGGGCTACAGCCAGGGTTCCATGACTCCCCATGAGTTTGATATTACCGATTATATTCATGATGGTGAAAATACCGTTGCCGCGGAGGTTTACCGGTGGTCAGACGGAAGCTACCTGGAAGACCAGGACATGTGGCGTATGAGCGGTATCTACCGTGAAGTCTATCTCTGGTCATCCCCCCAGGTGCATATCCGTGACTATTTTATTGACTGCAGTCTTGATGATACATTCAGGCGGGGTCTTATAAATCTTGATCTTGATATAAAGGCATTTAAAGACGCAGGGGCAGAGGAAGTTGAAGTCACGTGTGAGTTCTTTGATAACAGAATGAAGCGTCTTCGTACCCTTGAGCCGATTAAGCGGAAACTGCAGATCGGTACTTCTTCTGAAATTCAGTGCCGGTTAACAGGAGAAGCCGAGTCAGTAGAGACCTGGTCGGCAGAAACCCCGTCACTTTACCGGATGGTTTTAACCCTGACTGGACCGGGGCGGGAAATTTTTGAAGTGCTGACCGCTGATGTCGGTTTTCGCCGCATTGAAATACAGGACAGTCAGGTTCTGGTTAACGGGGTGCCGGTTATTTTCAGGGGCGTTAACCGCCATGATTTTGATCCCCGCCACGGCTGGGCGGTTCCTTATGAAGTGTTGCTTAATGATGTGCTGTTGATGAAGCGTAATAATATAAACGCGGTACGTACCAGCCACTATCCCAATGATGAACGGTTTTATGATCTCTGCGACCGATACGGCCTTTATGTTATGGATGAATGTGATCTTGAGACCCACGGCATGCGGATGCGTCTTCCCCGGAGCAGGCCCGAATGGCGGGGCTCCTGTGTTGATCGGATGGTCCGCATGGTCCATCGGGACAAGAATCATCCTTCTGTTGTTATGTGGTCTCTTGGAAATGAGGCGGGATATGGAGAAAACTTCCGTCAGATGAAAAAGGCGGCCCTGCTTATAGATACGACCAGACCGATTCACTATGAGGGTGACCATCACCTTGATATTTCTGATCTCTTCAGTACCATGTACTCAACGCCTCAGCAGACTGAAGAGGCGGGCCGTTTTAAGAAAACCCGTGTCGGGATTGGCGAACGGACCATTCTTGACCCCGGTACGGTGGTGAAGCCTGAGCAGTATAAAAATCACCCCCGGATACTCTGCGAATATGCTCACTCCATGGGCAACAGCCTGGGGAATTTCCAAAAGTATATGGATGTTTTCGAAAAGTACCCCAACTGTGTCGGGGGGTTTATCTGGGATTTCGCCGATCAGTGCTTAGCTGCAGTGACCCCTGAGGGGAAAGAATTCTGGGGCTACGGGGGAGATTTTGGCGATGAGCCTAATGACGGTGCTTTCTGTGCCAATGGTATTGTTATGCCTGACCGTTCTGAGAAGCCGGCGATCTTTGAGGTAAGAAAAGTCTACCAGCAGATTTCAGTAAAAGAAAATGGTGACGGAAGTTTTCGCATCATCAACAAGTATGATTTCATTGATCTTTCCTTTGTAACAGGAACCTGGGAGATTACTGAAAACGGCAGGGTGCTTCTTGATGGTAAACTTCCTCCTCTGGAAATAAACCCCGGGGAGCATCTCGATGTTGAAGTGCCGGTTTCATCAATTGATCCCCTGCCCGAGGGAAAATATCATGTCATGTTCAGCTTCATTCTGAAAAACGATATCCCCTGGGAAAAAGCCGGCTACCGGGTTGCCTGGGATCAGTTTGAACTTCCCATTAAGACCCGGGGAAAGTCGAGGCCCCCCTCAGAGCTGCGGCGCGTTCTTCAGCTTGATGAACGGGATGACACGGTTAAGATTTATACAGATATATTTTCCTGTACCTTTGATAAACATAACGGCACCCTGGTCTCGATAATACTGCGGGGCCATGAGAAGCTGCGGGGATGCCTTGAGCCTAATTTCTGGCGGGCCCCCACTGATAATGATATCGCCCATGGAAATTACTGGAAGCCTCTCTATCGGCCGGGGCCCTGGAAGAAAGCCGCTGCGGGGCGAAAGCTGAAATCTTTTTTAGTGGTAAAGGAAGGAGACCGGGTCATCTCGGTAGAAGTTCAGGATGCAGTTGCCAAAGGAAAGAGCAGACTCAAGACACGGTATACCATATTCGGCAGCGGTGACATTCGGGTAGAGTGCAGCTTTATGCCCGGGGCTGACATGATACGTTTTGGCACAACCTTTCGTGTTTCACGGCTTCTTGATACGGTAACATGGTTTGGCCGGGGCCCCCATGAAACCATGCTTGCCCGTAAGCTCGGGGCGCCTGTGGGAATCTATTCCCTGAAGGTTGAAGAAATGGTACATGATTATGTACGGCCCCAGGAAAACGGTAACCGCACCGACACGAACTGGATCACCTTAATGAACCGTGATGGGAGAGGGCTTCTTATCTCCGATGAGGGGAAAACAGGTCTCAACTTCAGCGTCTGGCCATACACCCAGGAAGATCTTGAAGTTGCGGACCATCCCTTCGACCTTCCGATGCGGGATTTTCTTACCCTGAATATCGGTCTGAACCAGC
>CAZPEK010000116.1:8873-9742 GCA_964585555.1 uncultured Leptospirales bacterium
GGGAGATCTTCCGGCTATTGACCAGGTGCATGATGAGTTTAAGCTTAAAAAGAATATTGAGTACCGGTATGCCTACAGGCTCAGGCCATTGTGGCCAGGGGACGATCCTGAGGATTTTTTGAAGTACCGGCTGCTATAGATTCTTTTTTGAAAAAGGTATCAATGAGTACGTTTCTTGATGCTTCAAGGCTGGCATGGATGCCAGCATGGAAGAATCAAAGCTTCAATTTTAAAACCGGTCGCCTCGACTCCGCTCGGCAACCGGACCGGTTGTCGAGCGGAGTAGAGACAAGGGGCTCATCTTCAGGAGTTTACATGTCATCTATTGCCTCCGGGTCACTTTCATTTTTTTATGTTGCTTTTTGTGCAGTCATAAAAATAAATCCGGAGGTAGAGTGGAAGCAGAGTATATTCTGGTATCCTTAAGATGGGGAATGGTATCTTTCTTTATATTTCCAAAACTTCCCCATAGGTAATTTCATTGAAATTATTTAATACATCCAGTATATCCGGCAGCACGTAGCTGTACTGCATACAGCTTGCTGATCCAATGTTGCCGACTATACATCTGCGCGTACCGTGAATCATTGAGATTGAATTACCTGAAAAAGTTAATAATTCAGCAGCAAATTCTTTTCTTCGGGCCATGAGGTCTGTTGTATCATGCTCATCTTCTTTTGTTATGATGACCGATATTATTGATGAAAAAAAAGTATCGATTAAAACATTTTTTTGTATGAGCAGATAACCAGTAATTTTGCTGATCTCTGCAGGCAGCTTTTCCATGTCGGAATCATCGCATTTTATAAAGATAAAATGTGCATCAAGCTTTTTTGTTTGCTGAATGTCGATGTCTTTTCCGCTTAATA
>CAZPEK010000117.1:0-1150 GCA_964585555.1 uncultured Leptospirales bacterium
ATGGATCCGATTTAGTTCTTTATTTTTAGATACAAAGAAAAAAACGCCAAAATTACATTTTATTTTAAAAATATTATTATGTGGGTTTATTCTTGTCATTATATATTCCCTGATAGGTACTTATTCCCTAAGCTTTCCTCCTCTTATACTATTTGGTATAATCTCATCCCTTACCATAGTTCAAGCAGGAATTCTCAGTTATAAAAAAGGTCATCGCCCGGCCCGATATTTTTTAATAGCCTTTTTACCCTTTTCCACTGGCGTCATATTTTTGCTTTTAAAAATTTCTGGATTGCTGCCTTCAAATTTCCTTACGGAAAATATTTTTATCATAGGAATTGCTATTGCAACTGTTCTTCTTTCTCTCGGTCTTGCGGACCTTATTAACAGCATGCGAGATGAGAAAGAAAAAGCACAGGCGAAGGTCCTGCGAATCCAGAAGGAGGCCACTGAAAATCTTGAAAAAAAAGTAAATGAACGTACACGTGAGCTCAAGGTCGCCAATGAGAAGCTCAAGGAAATAGACAGGATTAAATCAAACTTTTTTGCCAATGTCTCCCATGAGATACGCACACCCCTTACCCTGATGCTCTCCCCAATTGAATCATATCTTCAGGGAGATTATAAAAAAGAAATCAGCAGGGACTTTTTCGAGAATCTCTACCGGAACAGCCTGCGGCTATTAAAACTCATCAATAACCTGCTCGACTTCTCAAAGATAGAAGCAGGCCGTATGGACATGAAAATATTCGAGATAGACATCGTTAAATTTATACAGAACTATGTGGTGTCACTTCAGTCCGTCTGTGATTCTCACGGTTTGATCATAGAATTTGTGCCCCCGAAAAAAATTGAAAACATCTATGCTGACCCGGAGAAAATTGACAAAGCGTTTATGAATATTCTCTCTAACGCAATAAAATTTACGGACACAGAAGGCACCATAACAATCCGGCTCTGTGATGATGATATGTTCTGCTACGTGGAATTTGAGGACACCGGCCAGGGCATACCTGAAAACTCCCTGGACAAGATCTTTGAACGGTTTGGACAGGCAGACACCGGCACATCAATGAAACAGGTGGGTACGGGCATTGGCCTTGCCCTCGCAAAAGAGCTTGTTGAGATGCACGGAGGGACAATTAGCGTC
>CAZPEK010000117.1:1160-1587 GCA_964585555.1 uncultured Leptospirales bacterium
AGATACATCGGAGACCATCCCGACAACCACGGCACCATCTTTACGATAAAACTGCTGAAGGGTAAAGCGCATTTCGAACTGCAGCCCAATGCTACTTTTGGATATTTAAATGAACTCGATGAGGCAGTATCGGACCATCGTTTTTCTGGCATGCGTGAGATGGATGACTTGAAAAAAAATAAAACAGATGAAATATCTGCAGTGGTTGATGATGACATATGCGCATCTACGACCGTACCATCGATCCTCATCGTAGATGATAATAATGACATACTGGATTTTCTTTCTGGCCTCATGAGTACCGAATATGGTATTATCACCGCTAAAAATGGATCTGAGGGACTTGAGGCGATTAAAAAATACGATCCCGACCTTATAATCACAGACGTCATGATGCCGGTAATGGACGGCTATGAGATGACACGCC
>CAZPEK010000117.1:1597-9719 GCA_964585555.1 uncultured Leptospirales bacterium
GAGATATCCCAGAAGATAGAGGGCCTTGAGTTTGGCGCTGATGATTATCTCAACAAGCCCTTCAACTCAAAAGAGCTCTTAATGCGGGTGAAAACGCTCCTTAAAACCAGAGAATATGAAAAGACCATCGAAAAAAGAAACCGCGAAATCGAACAGGAGCTTGAAATTGCCCGTCTTATCCAGATGCGTCTTCTCCCCCCGGCCATGACGGACCATTCTGGATATTCTTCCTATGCTGTATACATTCCCATGGACAGGGTGGGCGGCGATTTTTATGACTATGCACACCGGGACCAGTTCATTGATCTCTTTATTGCAGACGTATCCGGCCACGGTCTGCCCGGCGCATTCCTTGCTATGATGACCAAGATGGTGCTGGAGAACATTAATGTGCGTAAATCGACTAATGGAGTGTTAAATCAAATCAACGACATTATACACCGCGCAACTGTTAAAAATAACTATGTGACCGCCTTTCTCTGTACCATTGACACACATACCAATGTGATGAAGTTCAGCAATGCCGGCCATTTCCCGCCTTTAATATATAAAAGGAAGAGTGGGAAGTTTATCGAAGTGAATGCAAAGGGAATGCCCCTTGGATGGTTCAAGAATATTACAATTGAAGAAAAAGAGATTCAAATTGAATCTGGTGACCGCCTCATACTTTTTACAGACGGGATAACCGAGTGCATGGATCCGCAAAGGGAACTTTTCGGAGATAAGCGCTTCAGGGAATTTATACGAGAAAACATCGATCTTTCACCGGAAAAATTTTCACATAGCCTTTTATCACGACTGAAAGAATTTTCCAAGTCAGATTCATTCGAGGACGACCTCACCATGGTCGTGTTTGACGTGTTGTGATCAATTTTTTATTTATAGTAACTACTGGTAAAAATTTTCAAAAGCCCTCCATGACCGGTGCACCGCTTCTTGTCATCCATGACATCGCGGCACTCGGCCATCCGTGACCAGCGTTTTTGTCAATGTTTTAATCTGGAAGTGAAATGATTTTTGTTTCATAAAGATGCGTTATGGGGCATGCCCTGGTTGGTTGTGCGGGAGTTTGCTGAATATCTAAACATCAAATGTTTTCACGCTTTTCTGTAGCTTTTCGCCTTCACTTCCTTTTTTACCCCCTGCCGGAAAAATTTATAGACTTTTCCACTACAGGCCGACATTGTGGATAAATATCACAAATATATAAATTATAACATTTTTTAATGCCGCTGCGGTGAAACACTGTATACCGGCAGCCGGGGAAGTTCATGCATGAATTTTCAATAATAAGCAACCTCTTTGAAATCATGGAAGATGTTGCAAAGGAAAACAATCTTACCCGTATTGACAAGGTCGTTTTGACTATCGGTAAAATGCGCCAGGTAGTACCGGTTGCCATGGAGATGGCCTTTGAGGCGGTAACCAGGGGAACAATCGCAGAGAATGCAGAACTTGAAATTGAATTTCTTCCTATTCAGATGAAATGCAATGCCTGCGGCCATAACTTTAACGTAGAAGAAAATGTATATTTATGCCCCTCCTGTGACTCTGTTCAGCTGGAAATGATCCAGGGTCAGGAGTTGATTATCAAGCATATTGAAGGAGAAGACTGATATGGAAATTACTGTAATGAAAAATATTTTCGGTGCCAATGCAGAAAAGGCAGACGAACTTCGCGACATATTAAAAGAAAAAAAAGTGTTGATGGTAAATGTCATCGGTTCTCCCGGTGCGGGTAAAACGACGATACTGGAGAAAACCATCGACAGCCTCCAGAAAAAAGGGTTTAACGTAGCGGTTATCGAAGGTGATGTGGCAACCGACCGTGACGCTGTCCGCCTCCAGAAATATGAAATTCCTATTACTTTGATCAACACCGATGGTGCCTGCCACCTCGAGGCTCTGAGCATTGAGCAATCCATCAAGGGCTTTGATCTTGAAAAACTTGATTTTATCTTTATTGAAAATGTCGGCAACCTGGTCTGTCCCGCGGAATTTGACATCGGGGAGCAGCATAAGGTTGCGGTTATCAGTGTGACTGAAGGTGATGATAAACCTGCCAAGTACCCGCTGCTGATACATGAAGCCTCAGTAATGCTTGTCAATAAAGTAGACCTGATCCCTTATACAAACTTTAACCGTGACAGCTTCATGAAGGATGTTAAACAGCTCAATGGAACCATGGACATTTATGAAATGGCGGCAACCAGTGACCCTGAAATGACCGACTGGATTGGATGGCTTGAGTCTAAGCTGAAGTCACTGTAATTACTGATGTATTGCCATAGCAGCATTATTAACCGGGGGTCTGTATGCAGAATATAATCCGTTTTGGCGTTTCTATCGACGATAAACTTCTTGGACGCTTTGATGAACTCATAGAAGAAAAGGGATATGTTAACCGTTCTGAGGCTATTCGTGACCTGATTCGCTACATGATTGACTCAAATGATACTGCCGATCCTGATGCTGAAGCAGTGGGAACCCTTACCCTGGTATATAGCCATGAGGTTCGTGAAATTTCAGATAAACTGAATGATATTCAGCATCAGCATTACGGTAGAATCGTAAGCGCTACCCATGTGCATCTTGACGAACATAACTGCCTTGAAGTGCTTATCCTGCGGGGATCTTCCAGTGAAATTAAGCTTATTGCCGATAAACTGAAATCTGTGAAAAACGTGAAGCGCGGCGATCTTACTATTACTGCAGCGGCAAAACATGATCTGGATAGTGATCATGAACATAGTCACGGACATAATTAAAAAGAAAGGCGACAATGTGCATTGGCGCCTTTCTTTTTAATCTGTCGGTTTTTCGTGACTCATACCCCTCCCTGTTAAGAAAATACTAAAATAATTAAAAAATCTTTCAAAAGTATTTGACAATATTCAGCATTTTAGTAAATTAGTAATAACTTAATAAGTCTTGCGGAAAGAGATATGCCGATATACGAATTTCACTGCAAAACCTGCGGTAACCGATTTTCAGAATTGCGAAACATGGGTGATGATGAAAATGTCATCTGCCCGTCCTGTGATTCTCGTGACACGGGAAAGCTTATGTCTTCCTTTTCCAGTAAGTCCTCGGGTAACTCTTTTGACCGCGGGTCAGGATGTCTCCCCTCAGGGGGGGGATGACGACCCTTTTAACGAGTCAGTTGACTCTTTGTTCAGCAGTTTGCATAACTCACATAAATCCCAGTGCCCCACGATGCAGGCCAGGTCAGGTTTCCTGACTATCCTGGAATGACCTGCATCGGTGGGGCATTTTTTTTATTGAAAAGAAACCCCCCTTTTAGTAGTTGTTCTTTTATATATCAGGTACAATGTCTGCATCCTCCGCTGGTCATCAATGGGTAACATTGTGAGATTATATTCTTCTGCAAAATTCCCCCTTTGGGGGATTGAGGGGCGGGGGAGGGGAAGGAAGTGAAATCTTTCAGGTGAGTGAAGCTATGAATATTCAGGTAATCGGAACTAAAAAGTGTAAAAATACCCAAAAGGCCCTCCGTTTTTTTAAAGAGCGGGGCGAGAAGCCTCATTTCAGGGATCTCAATGAAAAGCCCGTGAGCAGCGGTGAAATCAATAATATCCTCAGGTCGGTTTCACCGGAAGACCTGATTAACCGGGAAGGCACGATGTACGAGAAGATGAATCTTCAATACATTAACCACAACCCGGTTGATAAAATTCTTGAAGAGCCGCTGCTTTTGAATACCCCGGTAGTGCGCTGCGGCAATAAGTCTGTTGTTGGGCATGATCCGGAAGGGTGGAAAGCTATTTTAAAACAGTAATTTTTTTAAGAGAGAGCGTACATCGTTACAGGGGTCTGCAGGTTTCTGTAAAAAAATAAAGAAATGGTGAAGGAAGTATGAATCTGGAAATAGACAGCAGCGCTGAAGGCCTTATCTTTGATCTTGACGGCACCCTGGTCGATACCATGCCCCTGCATTTTGAGGCGTGGAAGGTCATGGCCCAAAACTATGGATTTGAATTTACTCATGAAATTTTCTACGGCTACGCGGGAATCCCCACAAAGAAGATTATCATGATGCTCAATGAAGAATTAAACCTTTCCATGGATCCCCTTGAAGCGATGAACATCAAAGAAGATGCCTTCCTTTCAAATCTTGAACTGGTAGAACCGATTGTGCCGGTTGTTGAACTCCTCTACAAAAATAACGGGAAGCTTCCTGTGTCAGTGGGGACGGGTTCTCGAAAACATATGGCGGGAAAAATTTTGAAAGCCTCAGGGCTTGCGGAATATTTTTCTATTGTCATTACCGCTGATGATGTTAAAAATTTTAAACCTCACCCTGAGACCTTTCTTGCCTGCGCAGAGCTCATGGGAGTGCGCCCTGAAGGATGCCAGGTTTTTGAAGACGGTGACCAGGGGCTCACAGCAGCCCGCAGTGGTGGGATGATTGCCACGGATATCCGCCCATTTATTTAGCCCCTTTCTGTTTCAGGCAGTATAATCAATTGCCGGGAAAAAGAGAGCCGGGAGCAGCGATGACCCGACCTGTTCTCTTTCCTGTGAAAAGATAATGTTATCCTTCAGCAGTTCGAAAAGATTACCCTTTACCATGCAGTCTTTAACCCGTCCGGAAATTTCTCCATTTTCAACAAGGTAGGCCAGGTCGAGGTTTGCTGAAAATTCACCGGTCAGGGTGTTTGACTGTCCAAGGCCGATAAAGGATTCTATCAGTACGGCCCGGGGGGCTTCTTTCAGTAATTCTTTATAGGGAATGGTTCCGCCGGGGACCGTGATGTTGCTGAATGAAGGGGCGGGGAGTGAGGCGTATCCCCGTGAGGCGTTTCCAAGGGCCTCAATGCCAAGGCGCTCAGCGTGCTTCAGGTCGGTTACGAAGTTTTGAAGCATCCCTCCGCTTATAAGGTCTTTGTTACGTGCCATGACGCCCTCATCGTCAAAGGGAAAACTGAAAGGTGAATCCTTCAGGAGGGGGTTGTCGCTGATGGTAAAGGAGTCATGAAAAAGTTTTTCACCCATTTTATCTTTAAAGGGGGATATGCCTTTAAAGACTGCACGGGCGTCGAGACCTGAGGCCACAATGCCAAGAAGGCGTCCAAAGGCCCGGGGTGTCACTATAACGGGAAGGCGGCCGCTTTCTGAGGGCACGGCAGTTTGCGCTTTTTCTATTTTTTCAATGAGAACCGATGCCAGGTGTGAAAAATTTCGTGAGCTGGGAGCTGAAAGGCTGTCCCATACATCTATTTTACTTCCTTCCCGGGGGATGTAGGTTGCGGAAATTGAAAAGCCGTAATAAGAGTTACGGTATTCTCCCGCCAGGCCGCGGCTGTTTTCAAGGCGGGTTTTTCCCGATGAGACACTGATGTTGAGATCGGCGTGAATGCCGGGGTAGCGGTCTGTGAGCAGGGCAATCATTTCATGGCCCTTTTCAATTTCCGCGGCGGTGCTGCAACTGTTTATTGCCTCATCATAGGGCTCAAAGGTAACCTGGGCCTTCTCGGGAAGTTCATAACCTTCCGGGTCGCCAAAGGCTGCAAGCTCGGCAGCACGGCCGGTAACTTCCGCCAGGCGGTCAGGATCATTGGTGTATGAGAAACCTGTTTTACCGTCGATGTTGAGCCGAATGCCCATGCCGCTGTTTTCTTTTTCATTGATTCCATGGAGCCGGTTATTCTTAAAAGAGATGCTTGAGCTTTTGCTCTCGGTGGAAAGTATATCATGCCACCGGGCATTGGCCGGTATGTGAAGGGAAAGGTCGTTTTTCATTGTCTTCCCCCTATCATAACATCTTTCATCAGTAAATGGGGCCCGCCAAAGGATACCGGGAGAGGACCCTGGCCCCCCTTGCCGCAGCCTCCAAGGCCGCCGAACATGGCGCGGTCATCAGCGATCATTGAGATATTTTTCATAGTAGTAAATACATTTCCTGAGAGTTGAATGTCCCGAAACATTTTGCCTTTTTTGCCCTTGTTGATCTCATAGCCGTAGCCTGCGGAAAAGGTGAACATCTCGAGGTTCGTCTGGCCGCCGATAACATCGCAGCAGTAGACTCCTTTGTCGGTGCTGCTGAAAATTTCTTCTTTTGAGTGGGGGCCGTTTTCGATATAGGTACTGGTCATTCGCACCAGGGGCTTTCTCATGGCGTTGAGGGCCCGGCCGTTGCCTGAAGGCTCTTCGTTCATTTTTGCCGCGGTCTCACGGGAATGGAGTCTCCCGGTGAGCTGCCCCCTGGTAATCAGGGGTGTTTTTTTCGGCATGACCCCTTCATCATCAAAGGGGATAAATCCTGAAGACCCGGTGATGTTTCCATCATCATAAACCGTGAGGATGTCGCTGCCAAATTCACGCCCCAGTTCCATCATGTCGAGCATCTGGGAATTTTCATGAACAAAATCAGCTTCAGAGAGATGACCAAAGGCTTCATGAATAAAGACACCCGCAAGCTTCTGGTCGGCGATCACATCATAGGTTCCCCCGGGCATTGACTCCGCCTTGAGGAGATCGACGGCGGTTTTGACAACTTCTTCGGCCATTGTCTCTTTGCCGCGAACCAGTTCGTAGCCCCCGTAGCCTGCAATGGATTCATGGTACGGTTCAATGAGGGCCCCGTCTTTCGCGATTGAAGATAATGAAATGCCGCAGAAAAGGCGGTCATAGGTGGCACAGGTTCCCTCACTGTTGAGGTAGGCATAGCGGGTTTCTGAATCCCGGTAGCCCGCCCGTGTCGTCTGCACCTGCTCTGCTTTTTTGAGAATATTGTTGTAGCTTTTTATAAGATCGAATTTTTCTTCAAGGCTTATGGTTCTAAAGTCTTCTTTAAAAGAAGTGACCGAATGGATTTCAAGGGGCTCCATGGTGACGATGTCTCTTACTTCCTTTGATGAAATTTCTTCTGCAATTTCCAGGGCTCTCCGCACCATGGCCGGGAGGCTGGAGAGGTCATTGAAGGAAGTAAAACCCCATGAGCCTTTATGAAGAACCCTGACTGACCCGCCGATGGTATCCCCTGAGGTGAAAACATCAATCTGGTCGCCGGAGAGAGAAATTGATGTGCCGGTTGTGGCGGCAAGGCGTATTTCTGCAAAGCGGCAGGGCAGTTCTGCCAGGAGTTTTTTCCCTTCTTCTATGAGTTGTTCCTGTTTCTGTTTCATTTTTGTGTGCCATCAAGTCCCTGCTGAATCCGCTTTCTGGCTTCCTCCATCAGGTCTTCAATATTTTCTTCAGTGTATTTTTTAATATCAATGGGCTCATGAAAAATCATTTTGCTATTACCAGGGAAAAGGGCAGTGGTATTTGAAGGAAGAACATTCCTTGTCCCTGCAATTGTTACCGGTAAAACAGGGAGCTCCATATCGAGGGCAAACTTAAAGGCGCCTTTTTTGAAGGGAATCAGCTTACCGTCGTCACTTCGATGCCCTTCAGGGAAAAAGACGATAGACGTTCCGTTGGTAATACGCTTTTTGGCCGCGTTAATAGATTCTACCGCAGCTTCGGAATTTGAGCGGTCAATAAAAACATGACCGATTTTGTAGCATGCAAAGCCGAGAAAGGGTACCTGGCGGAGCTGAATCTTCATGACCCATTTGAAGTCCATGGGAAGCCATCCATAAAGGAGAAATATATCGTACTGGCTCTGGTGGTTCGCAACTATTATATAGCTCTGTTTTTTATTGATTTTTTCCTTACCCTCTACCGTAACAAACATCGGGGTGAAGTAACTGTTGAGTCTTGACCAGATAATTCCGCAGATTGAGGCTGTCTTCTCGTGTATCAGGATGGCTAATAGAACGGCAAGTGTACCGAGGCCTGCAGTGGTTAATGCCAGAAAAGGGTAGAAAAAGAGAATTTTATATACCTGGTATAACTTGAATAAAACTATATTATTGCGCATGGTTTTTCCTTCCGGATTAAAATTTAAAACAGCATACATGATAAGTAGTTCCTTTCAATGAAAAAAATTTTTTTGCAGAAAATTAGTCTTAAGCAGGTGTAAGGTCCCTGCACAGCCTTCTTAGAGTTCATTTATCTATAAAAGTTTTATAAAAAATGCACCTGGGAAGGTCCCCTTTATTCTCCGTATAGACCGGTCCCTCAAGGCGACGATGTCCCAAAAGCGACGAACCGC
>CAZPEK010000118.1:0-9710 GCA_964585555.1 uncultured Leptospirales bacterium
AAAAAAATTATCAGGCTGCTTTTATCCCTGTCTCCACTTTCACCTGCAGGCCCAAAGGCGATGATTCAGTTCATCGCTTTTGGGACATCGTCGCCTTTAGAATCTCGGGATGTAGTATTTTAAAAAATATCTGAACAGCTCTCTGTGCAGAAAGAGGGTGTTATGACAGCAATTCGGACACGGCCCGTCAGGGAACGCTACTGAGAAAAAAGACGGTACAGTGGACCGAGAGCTACAAATGTTCCGACAGATGAACCGATTGAAGACAAAAAGAATACCATGAAAATTCTGAATATTCTGTTTTTCCAGAGAAGCTTCATGGAAAATTTGCTGTTTTGTATCTCTTCAAAATCACTCAATGTCGGCTTGTTGACAAAGGTCTGGACGATACCGGTTACGAAGCCTGCACCTATGGTGGGATTAAGGCTGGTGATCGGAGCGGCAATGAATCCTGAAAGAATCGTAAGGGGGTGAGCCAGGGCTATGATACAGCCAAGGGATGTCAAAATACCGTTTGCCAGAACCCAGTATACAATGGCGTCCTGGGCAACATCACGCCTGCCGCTTGAGAAGCCCCAGATAAAAGCTCCAATGACTATCGCTGGTATGATCCACGGGAGTATTTTGCCCGCCTTTGAAGGTGGGGGAATGAATTCAATTTCTTCCCGTGCCTCCGGGGTCAGGGGGGCGTCAAACTGCTTCAGCATCCCCGGTACATGGCCGGCGCCGACAACAGCGACAGTAACTTCCCCGAGGTTTTCGTATATCATTGAGGCAAGGTACCGGTCGCGCTCATCAATCAGAACTTCTTTTGTGACAGGAAGTTCATCTTCAAAACTTCCGACAATCCGCTCTATGGCATCATGCTCTTTCAACTGTTCGATGTCCAGGTTATCAAAATCATCATCATCGGCTATAAAGAGGCTGCCGAGAAACTTCATCTTGTCCCAGAAGGGAGTAAGGCGAAAGGCCCGCTTCAGGGTGGTTCCTATATTGCGGTCCGCCATAACCATCACGGCGCCTTTTTCTTCCCCTAATTCAATTGCCTTTTTAAATTCCATTCCCGGGCGGCTGCCGGTTTTCTCGGCGATTTTCTTCTGGTATGAAGCCATGATGAACTGTCCGATAAAGAAGAAAAGCTGCTTTTCACGGATGATTTTGACGATATCAAGGTCTTCATATTTCTGTTTATTCATGATGCTGTTGTAGCGTTTGTCATCGAGCTCTATGCAGATCGTGTCAGGGTTTATTTCATTGATGGTCTCTTCAACCAGTTCAACGGACTGGAGTGAAACATGGGCCGTGCCGACAAGGTAGAGCTCCCTGTCGTCATCAAAGACTATATGGTGCACATTTTGCTTATTTTCAGTAATTTTAATCATCTATCGGTTTCCTGGTAGCGGGAGGAGGCTGTTCTCCCGGGGATTTTCTTAAACAATCAGCCAACAATTTGTTAAACACATTTATAAAGCAAGCAATTTATTGGAAAGACGGGGCCGGAAAGCCCCCGGTGAAGCGGGAAAACCTGCCACAGGGATATGAGACTTTTACACAGTTATCTTTTCTTCTGAAACCGGTATATCAACGGTATCAAAATATCTAATCAGCATGACCTGGTTGCCGTTATCATTGTAAAGGACCCGGTCAAATACATTGGCTGCCATGGCAATTCCCCGGCCGTGACTCAACATCGCTTCATTGGCCCTGTCCGCACTGTTCTGGATTACCTGCTTATGGTCAAACCCCATACCCTCATCAGTGATGATATAGGCGACGCGGCGTTCATCAAGAGAGTATTCTATATTAACTTTTTTATTCTTTTTATCTGGATCAAGCTGCCGTTCATTGATAAAGCTGAAGTATTGATCTGATTCAATGGCATTGCTTTTTTCTTCAAATGTTATGCCGAGATTTCCATGCTCAATGGCGTTTATCACTATTTCACGGAGTGCGATTCTAAGAAAGGTAACTTCCCTGATTTCAAGAAACTTCTGAAGATTTCTTGTGAGCCTGTGGGTCACTTCTTCAGCACTGGTGAGGTAATTAGAAATGGCGTATTTCTGTCGTTCTTCCTGGAAGTACCGGAGGAGGACGTCTTCAACGATATTTGAAGCTTTCCCGAGTATCTCGTCTTTTCCTTCTATATTAAGGTATTCCAGGTGAACCTGCATTTCTTTCGGTTCAATAGAGCGGGGGCTGCAGAAATTTGATTTAAAGTTGAGGGGCTCCCTGTTGCTGGCAAAATCTTTCAATTTTCTTTCTACCAGCTGCCTGCCGAGATTATTGTCCTGTTCGTCTTCATAGACTATATCGAGTAAGTTCAGGTTTTGAAGTTCTTCGGGAAGAATCTTTAATTCATGCTTCATCGCGTTGTTGGCGGTAATAAAATTAAATTTTTCATCAAGGGAAAAAATTATATCGCTCGATCCCTCGACCAGGAGGCGATATTTTTCTTCTGACAGGCTGATCTTTGTATTTGCTGCTTCAATTTCAGTCTGTGAACGCTGCAGATTTTCGACCATGAGCTGTTTTGCTTCGATCTCTTTTTCCTGGGCTTCTTTTTTCTCCCCGTTAATAATGTTGATTCTGTCTGCCAGGGCAAAGGCAAGAAGTACCATCTCAAGGCCTGAACCGATCTGGAGGCCGTACTCGGTGATAAAATGATGGGGGATGAACCCCATGACCCGGAGCGTTGAAAGAATAATGCCACTGAGGAAGAAAGACCAGGCAACCAGGTAGTAGCGGGCTGCACGGTTGCCGCCGCGGTAACAGAAAACAGCCGCAGGAATAGCCATAAAGACAGCACTTAAAGGAAGAAGCTGGCCGAGGGTAATAGTAATCCGGTACTTTACGAAAAATGATGCCACGGTCAGAAGGGCAGAAAGCCCCATGAGAACCTGGAATCCCCGGTGTATTCGCGGGGTGTACTTTTTTGTCTCGAGAAAATTCATGGAAAAGTTTGTGGCAAAGAAAACACTCAAGCCGATCAGTACCGGGTTGGCGTGAATAGCCCACCATGAAAATTCCGGCCAGAGATACTGGTAGGCGAGACCGTTCATTGCCATCTGAAAAAGACCGAAGGCTGAAATATACAATACATAGTAGAGGTAGTTTTTATCCCCCACTGAAATGAAGATAAAGAGGTTATAAAGAATCATGACTATTATGATGCCGTAGTATA
Source organism: uncultured Leptospirales bacterium (assembly GCA_964585555.1). Classification (GTDB taxonomy): domain Bacteria; phylum Spirochaetota; class UBA4802; order UBA4802; family UBA5550; genus CAZHNW01. The sequence continues at coordinate 3,182 of CAZPEK010000118.1, forward strand.
TTCCGAAAAAGAACTGTTCATGCTGAATATACCGGGCAAAGGTTTTTGCTTCCCAGAAGGCTGCGGGAAAGATCATCCCGTCCCCGGTGCTGATTCTCATGTAGATGGTACGGCTTGTACCCCGGGGAATTGTGACAGGGAATACATAGTTTCGGTGGTACACAGGTCGTTTTGCAAAGAGATGCTTTCGTCCCTGGCAGTACCGGGGCCACTGGTCAATAGTTTTGCCGGGAGTTTTAACATAGATTTGAAGATCATCTATAAGAGGAAAGCCTACTTCCAGTATATACTGAAGGGTTTTAACGGAGTTATTCTTTGCCCGGTACCGGGCCCAGTACACTGAATCGGTAAATCCATAATTTGGAATAGTGGCTTTTACCGGCATGAACTTCCTTTGAATTGCAGGGGAAAGAACATCTTTCAGGGTTAGTTTCCCCTGTGGGTCTTCGAGGGTATCCATTGCCATACCGACCGGGATGCTTCCATTTTGTTCAGGAAGAAGCAGTAGTTCTCCCGCCATGGCTCCAGGTACCCCAGAGGCAAGGACGATGAGAAAAAATATTGGCAATAATTTTTTTTTCATGATTACATGATCCCCAGTGACTGGTAGCATGTAAATGACTTACTTGTCAATAAAAATTGGGTATATTAGAGCATTAATTTCTCAGAACGCCGCTATCGGTCTTATTAAAGGTTTTTCTTTAATTGAAATTTTTTACCGGTTATGAGTAAAAATAATTCAATTTGCAGCGGTTTTATTCGTAAATATATACAAGGGGGAGAGGTAAGGGTTCATTATCTCCTCCCGAATACCAGAAAGGAACTGAATATGAAAAAATTGATACTTCCATTGATTGTAATCCTGGGTATAGGTTTGACAGGCTACTTTTTCGGATTTGACACCCTGTTTCTCCCCGGGGCTGTAAAAAAAGTTCGCCAGGGCAGGGTGGAAGTTTTACAGAAAGAGGCTGATGATGCTGAAAAGCGGTTCAAGGAACACCTTGAATCCTCAGAAAAAGCGGGAAACGCCTATGAAAAACTGGGGAAAAAGCTTCTTCAGCGAAAAGACTGGACTCCCGCCATAAAGGCCCTCAGTAAAGCCATTGGTTACGGAAATGGAGGGGCCCGGACCCATTATATGCTCGGCCAGGCCTACGCCAACCGCGCCCAGGAACTTTCATCGAAGAAAGATACTGATATGGCCCTTTCTCACTATAACCGGGCCCTTGAAAAGAATAAGAATATCCTGGATGCGGAATACGGGATTGCAATTCTCTACTTCTATCTAAAAAAGAATCCTGAAGAAGCGATAAAGCGTCTCGAAATACTGGTGAGAAAAGAGCCTGAATTCTTCCAGGGGAGATTTGCCCTCGGTAATTTCAGATACTCTGTTGGTAATCCGGCCCGGGCCCTGGCCATATATGAAAGCCTCTACAGCGATCTTGAGAAAAAACCTGATTCACCGGTAATAGACCAGATGAAGAAGAACTGCAGGGAGAACATCAGCCGGATTCAGCTTGAGCTCACCCGTTAATAGAATGAAAAATCAAAGGGAAAAACTATCAGCACTGGCTCTATCGATTATGAGCGAACCGGCATCGAAGGGCTTCTGGGACCTCTTTTCACGAGCCGTCAGCGCTGAAGCCCTTGCCGAAGAGATTTTCGCCCGGCGTGATCCCCTGTCCATCGATTATGTGGCGAAAATATATTCAGGCAATGCTGTTACGGCGGCTTCAGAAATTCTTCATGAGGCATCATGCCGAAATATGGAAATAGACACTTTTCTCGACCGGGAGTATCCTGCTGTTTTGAGGGAAATTTCCCGTCCTCCCCTTGTTCTGTACCGGATCGGGAAACCTGCCGGTTCCCGGAACCTTGCGGTGGTAGGGACCCGGAAACCCGACAGTGAGGGAGCTCTGATGGCAGACCGGCTCTCCCGGGAGCTGTCACGGGCGGGTTGTACCATTGTAAGCGGGATGGCAGCGGGAATTGACCGGGCTGCCCACCTGGGGGCCCTTAAAGAAGAAGGAAGCACTGTTGGCGTAACGGCCAATGGCCTGGATATCATGTATCCCTCGGCGAACCGGGATCTTTACCAGTCCGTTCTTAGCAGCAGGGATTCATGCCTGGTTTCAGAATATCCTCCAAAGATTTACGGGGGGAAGTTTTCCTTTGTTAAGAGAAATCGGATTATCAGCGGCATCAGCCAGGGCACCCTGGTAGTACAGGCTCCGCAGCGAAGCGGCGCCCTGATTACCGCTGAATATGCCCTGAACCAGAACCGTGAAATATTTGCCTGTACCGGAAGATCTTTTGATCAAAACTACCGGGGCTGCCATCGTCTCATTCAGGAAGGGGCTCTTCTGGTGACAGATGTTGATGATATCCTGCAGACCCTGGGCTGGCAGAAAGGCGGTGAAGAACCGGCGGCGTCTTCAGTGGGGGGGGAAGTGAAGAACCATGAAGAACTCTATCTTGATTTAAAGGAAGTAATTCATACCGGGCTCAGGGGGCGTGTGCAGCATGAGCTTCGGGAAGGGAAATCTGATGTAGATGCTCTCACCAGAAAGCTTAAGGCTTCTTCCGGTGAGATGCAGGAAATTCTTCTCTGTATGGAGCTCGATGGAGAGATCCTGAGGCGGGGCAACAGTATTGAATACATTCAAAGGGGCAGGGCCGCGATATGAAAGTTAAGCTCTCATTTTTTATTATACTTATATTCCTTATTTTAGTTTCGATGTTTCAGATTTTTCCTCTTCCTCCCTTTGCTGATCAGCTCTACCCGGTCTATGAATCGGGATATTTCAAGGAAATTCGTCAAAACCAGGAAGTTATTCGGGATGCTTTTCTTGCAATTAAAATTCATGGTCGCAGCGAAGCGGCATGGCTTTTTTTAAAGGACCTGGAAGCACACTATGGTATTAAAGGAGAAGTCTATAACCGCCGTGGACAGCTGGTAACTTCCCCGGGAGAAAGAGAACAGGATATTGAGAGCGATGTCTCCAGGTATCTGGAAAAAAATGAAGGCACCATTTCATCATCAATAAGTGTGAACCGGTTTTCTTCCTTCCTTCCCCTCAAGGCTGATAATAGATGCGCTTTTTGTCATAAAAAGGCAAAAAGCGAGGAAATTATCGGTGTTCTTCATCTTGATCATCCCTTTGATGCCCACATTTACTATACCGGTGAGCGAATTTTTATCTTCCTTCTCATTATTTGTGCCCTTGGAGGGCTTCTTTTTCTTCTTCTGAAATGGGAACCGGAAGGAAAGATAAAAGAAATGTTTGACAACATAATGAGACCATGAAAACTCTAAAATCCCGAGAGTAACATTTTCGGTTCGTATTTCTTAATGAATCCCTGTTAAAGAGTTAAAGTGGCATTTCAATTTCTTAAGGGCTCTCAGTTTGCTCACTTTCAGAAAAAGTTATGGGAATTGTTTCTGACTAAAGGTATATTTTAAAGTCAATGAGTAACTATATTGTGATAAGCTGTTCAATAAGAAGATAACAGTAAGCTGTTACAGGAAATAAAGTATGAAGAAAAAACCAAGCACCCTCGTGATTGTTGAGTCACCATCCAAGGCAAAGACTATTAATAAATATCTTGGGGACGATTATGTTATTTCGTCATCCGTTGGTCACATTATAGACCTTCCCAAGTCACGTCTTGCTATTGATGTGGAGGACAACTTTAAACCTGATTACATAACTATCCGCGGAAAGGCAAAGATTCTCAATGAACTGAAAAAACTCGCCGGGAAAGTTTCCCTTGTCCTCCTTGCCACTGACCCGGACCGTGAGGGAGAAGCAATTTCATGGCACCTCTCCAATGCCCTGACTCCGAAAAATGATAATATCAAGCGTATTGAATTCAACGAAATTACCGAAACAGCTGTCAAAGAAGCAATAAACCATCCCCGGGAGATTGACATCGATATGGTCAATGCCCAGCAGGCCCGAAGGATTCTTGACCGAATTGTCGGTTATAATATCAGTCCTCTTTTATGGAAGAAAGTAAAACGTGGCCTCAGCGCGGGGCGTGTTCAGTCCGTTGCTCTTCGGGTCATCTGTGAACGGGAAAGCGAAATAGACGGTTTTATTCCTAAAGAATACTGGACAATAGAAGCGCAGTGCCTGGCAGGTAAAAAGAAGTTCAATGCCGCCCTTCATTCAATTGACGGTGAAAAAGCTGAACTCACTGAAGGTGATACAGCTACTGCCATTCAGGAAGCCCTGACAGGCCAGCAGCTTACTGTAACGGAGCGAAAGGTTAAGGAGCGGCGTCGTAAGCCCCAGGCCCCTTATATTACCAGTAAAATGCAGCAGGACGCGGCGAACCGTCTCGGCTTTACCTCTCAGAAAAGCATGATGATTGCCCAGCAGCTTTATCAGGGAGTTGAGCTTGGTGAAGAAGGCCCTGTGGGTCTCATTACTTATATGCGTACCGACTCAACCAGGGTGTCAGATACCGCCATGAAAGCGGTTCGTTCTTATATCAGTGAAAATTTTGATGCAGATTACCTGCCTGATGTTCCCAATACCTATAAGAACAAAAAGGGCGCCCAGGATGCTCACGAGGCTATCAGGCCTACCGATGTGAACAGGACCCCTGAATCCTTGAAGTCTCAGCTGACTCGGGACCAGTTTAGACTCTACGACCAGATCTGGAAGCGCTTTGTTTCCTCACAGATGACCCCGGAAGTCTCTGAAACAACTTCCCTCAACCTTGAAAAGGATCAGTATCTTTTCCGGGCCAATGGAAGCAAGGTACTCTTCAGCGGCTTCGCAGTACTTGAAAAGGCTGAAAAAACCGAAAAGAAGGTTGTCCCGCCGATTGAAAAGGGCGATACCGTTGATATTGAAGAAGTTATACCAGAGCAGCATTTTACCAGTCCGCCTCCTCGTTTCAATGACGCGTCACTGGTTAAATTTCTTGAAGAATCAGGGGTAGGAAGACCATCCACCTACGCGCCTACAATCAATACCCTTATCCGGCGCTATTACGTGACTAGATCAGGGCGACAGCTGGTGCCGACGGTTCTCGGTAAGCTGGTAAATACCATAATGGTTGATAATTTTACTTCCTTTGTCTCCGTTGATTTTACCGCCGATCTGGAAGACAAGCTTGACCTGATAGAAGACGCAAAATCTAACTGGGTTGAAATGCTTGCAGAATTTTACGGCCCCTTTATTGCCAATGTTGAACAGGCCGAACATAATATAGAAGAAATGAAGGGTATTCTGGATGAGGAAACAGATCTGGTCTGCGAAAAATGTGGAAGCATGATGATGAAGAAGCTCGGCAAATTTGGATTTTTTCTTGCCTGTTCCGGTTTTCCCGAATGCAGAAACGCTAAATCCTTACCCCTGGGTAAATGCCCCGCCTGTGAGGACGGGGATGTGGTTAAGAGAACGTCTAAAAAGGGTAGAGGAAGTTTTTATTCCTGCAGCAATTACCCTGACTGTGAATTTGTTACCAGGGATACTCCCGCTGAAAAGGAGTGCCCCAAGTGTAAGAGCCTTCTCTTTAAAAAGAAGATACGGGGGCGCGGTGAAGAACTTCACTGTCTGAAAGAAGGGTGTGATTATCGGGTAGAACTCCTCGACGAAGAAGAGATGAACTGACAGACCCGAAACCATGATACATGAGATAGATGCTTTCCTGACCTGGCTTGAAGTTGAAAAAAACGCCGCCCCAAAAACCAGGGAAGCATACAGCCGTGACCTGAATGAGTTTTCACTTTTTCTCCTGGGAGAGTATACCCCGCCATCTGACTGGAATTACGAAGTAGACGTGAACCTCGAAGATGGAGAAGTAGCAGTTGATTCAATAGGCAGGGATGACATACGAAGCTTTCTTGAATATAGCTACGACCGGGGACTCCAAAAATCATCAATTGAGCGCAAGGTGGCCTCTATCAGGACTTTCTTCAGTTTTCTTTTTCGTCATGATATTATTTCAGTAAATCCAGCCTTAAAGATTCTTTATCCCAAAAAGCGAAAACGGCTCCCGAAGTTTCTCCATAATAGTGAAGTTCTTGCTATTCTTGATTTTCCCCTTGAAAATTTTCTCGATTATCGAGACCGGGCCCTTCTTGAGACCATGTATGCCACCGGCTGCCGGGTTGGAGAACTGGCAGGGGCATCGGTGGTGAACCTTGATCTTGAAGAAAAGCGTTTGAAAGTCTATGGAAAAGGAAGAGAAGAGCGTTATGTTTTTCTCACCGATGACGCGGCTTCATTTGTTGCACGGTATCTCAAGGTAAGGAGAGAGCGTTTTAGAGAGATAACAGAACCGCTTTTTGTCAATAACCGGGGGTGCCGGTTGACAGAAAGGGGAATCTTTTATCTGGTGGTAAAGCGGATTCGACAGGCGGGGCTTATTGAAAAAATCGGCCCTCATACTTTCCGCCACAGCTTTGCTACAGAACTGCTCAATGAAGGGGCAGACCTGAGGGCAGTTCAGGAACTCCTGGGCCACAAGTCTCTCTCAACCACTCAGAAATATACCCATACGACAACTGAGG
>CAZPEK010000119.1:0-9700 GCA_964585555.1 uncultured Leptospirales bacterium
TCCTCAAAAATGAAGATCTTCTTATTACTGAATACGCGATGCTCATGGCAGTAAAGGAAACCATGAAAAAACTTAAAACGGGGCGGGGCTCCTGGTTTGCCAACATGCCGAAAGACATATTCAGCACCCCTGGCAGCGGCTTATCATCAGATCTGCAGCCTGGCGGTGATGAAGAGATGCTGAAATCCATGATTCTTGAAAGTAGAATGGACCAGGGGGGGAATCTGGAGCAGCAGTGGGTAGCGGTTCGCCCGGTACCCACTGATGAAGAATGGTTTGAAGAAGTCTGGTTCCGCTTTAGAGAAGGAACCGTTTACACAGAAGAATAGCCGGGAGGAGTCATTATGGCCAAAAATAAAATGAATATAGCAATAGTCGGGTGTGGTGACATCGGTCGCTTTGTTGCCCTCGGATGTCGTCTGAATCGAAAAATAAATATAGCCGCCTGTGTCGATACCAGTGCTGAACGGGTAGAGGCCTTTGCGAAGAAGCACCATATTCCTCGCAGTTATCAGGATTACCGGGAGCTTTTTCAGCACAAAGATATTGATGCCGTCTATCTCGGAGTGCCTCACTTCCTTCACCATGATATGATTATTGACTGTCTTGAAAAGGGGTACAATGTTTTGTGCGAAAAACCGGTTACCATTTCTATTGATGAGGCCCTCGATGTATGTCAAAAAGCACGGGAAACCGGCAGGAAGGTTGGGGTCAACTACCAGTACCGCTATGATCATAACTGCAGCAGCCTTGTCGAAGCATGCCGGCTTGGAGATCTTGGAATTATCAATTATGCTCTGTGCAATACCCCCTGGTCTCGTTCAGAAAAATATTTTTCCGGTGCCCCCTGGCATGCAAAAAAAGCTGAAAGCGGGGGAGGGACCCTTATTACCCAGGGGAGTCATATTATTGACATCGTCCTCAAGGCGATGAAAAGCTTTCCTGTTGAAGTGGCTGCTGTCACTGACAGGAAAAAATTCACTGATGTTGAAATTGAAGATTTTGCCGCTGGAATTATAAAAATGGAAAACGGCGCAATACTTCAGGTTACCAGTTCAATGGCTGCCGAACCGGAACAGAAGGTGACGGCGGAGGTGTATGGTTCGCTCGGGACAGTTCACTATACCGGCGGTGATTTTTCAAAGCTTAAGTTTAAAGGTGTTAAAGGGAAAAAAAGAAAAGCTCCGGTACGGGGGTTTCATCCCCTTCTTCGAAGTATCGAGGGATTCCGCAGGTGGGTACAGAATGATGAACTAAGTCTCATGCCGGTAGAAGAGTCCCTTATGGTTCTGGCCGTGGTTGAAGCGATGTACCGTTCAGCTGAATCGGGAAAATGGGAAAAAGTAGACCAACGGTATCGGGAATTTTTACCGGAATAAACTTTTTGAAGAGCGGGCTGTCCCGGCTTAAAAAGGTAACCGGCAGGGAAAAATTATGTCAGACAATATCATGAAAATTCCCCGTGAAGAAGAACTAAAAAAACTTCCCCCTGATGGAGGGAATACCTTTAATCGCCTTGTCTTTGAGCAAAGTCCCTACCTGCTGCAGCACGCGGCAAATCCCGTTGACTGGTTCCCCTGGAGTGACGAGGCTTTTGCGAAGGCGAGAAAAGAAAACAAACCGGTATTTCTTTCTATCGGTTATGCCACCTGCCACTGGTGTCATGTCATGGCGAAGGAGTCCTTTGAGGATGACGAGGTGGCGTCTCTCCTGAACAATGATTTTATTGCAATTAAAGTCGACCGGGAAGAACGCCCTGATATCGACCAGATCTATATGACTGCCTGCCAGATGATGACCGGCAGCGGCGGCTGGCCCCTTACCTGTTTCCTTACTCCTGACGGAGATGTCTTCTATGCGGCAACCTATTTCCCAAAGCATGGAATCTACGGTCGTCCCGGCATGATGGAACTCCTCCCCGGTATTGCCCATACATATAAAAGTAAGCATGGTGAAGTCCTCAGGAGCGCACAAGAGATAAGGGCGAGCCTTCAAGCCGATGGCAGTCATGGCTCTACTGTTGTTCCTGGAGAGTCAACAGCCCTGCAGGCCTTCGGAATGTTTAAGGATAATTTCGATGAGACCCATGGGGGCTTTAGCAGTGCGCCGAAGTTTCCCGTTCCCCACCAGTTGTTTTTTCTTCTCAGGTATTATAAGCGTACCGGTGATACAGAGGCCCTTGAAATGGCAGAAAAAACACTTCAGGCCATGGCCATGGGTGGGATCTATGATCATGTAGGTTTCGGCTTTCATCGCTACAGTACTGACAGGGAGTGGCTCCTTCCTCATTTTGAAAAAATGCTCTACGATCAGGCTCTGCTGCTTCAGGCCTTCAGTGAAGCAGCAGCCGAGACGGGCAGTTCGTTTTTTAAATCGAAGAGTGATGAAATTATTGAGTACCTGAAATACCGCCTTGAACATGGATCAGGGGGCTTTTACAGCGCTGAAGATGCGGACAGCGAAGGAGTGGAGGGGAAGTTCTACCTCTGGCATCTTGATGAGCTTCAGGAACTGCTCGAAGAAAAAGATCTTCAATGGTTTACTGAAGCCTTTAATATTTTAGAAAAGGGAAACTTTATTGATGAGGGAACAGGCCGGATGACAGGAGTCAATATCCCTCATTTGACTCATATCTTATCTGACGAAGGAAATAAAATAAAAGAGGCTGGGCAGAGTCACCTCAACCAGTGGAAGAAAATACGGGAAAAACTTTTTGCCTCCCGGGAACAGCGGGTTCATCCATTGCTTGATGATAAAATTTTAACCGACTGGAATGGCTTGATCATTGCCTCTCTTGCCGGAGCGTCACGGCTTCTTGGAAATGAAGAGGCGCTGCAGATGAGTGAGAAGGCCTTTGCTTTCATTTGTAAAAACCTCATGAATGCAAAGGGTGAATTGATGAAACGGTACCGTTCCGGGAAAGCGGGACTTCCTGCTCATCTCGATGACTATGCCTTTATGATTCGGGGAGCCCTTGAACTTCACCAGGCTACCCTGGACCTTGAGTATCTTCTTCAGGCGTTGAAGTGGATAGAGATCGTACATGAGAAGTTTTCTGATCCCCGGGGGGGAGGCTTTTTCTTTACTGAATCAGGGACAAAACTGGCGGTACGAAGAAAAGAAGCCTATGACGGGGCGCTTCCTTCGGGTAATAGTGTGATGGCATATAACCTGGCACACCTTTATCATCTTACCGGGAATCACTCTTTTAAGAAAAGCTTTGACGATATAGCAGCTTTCTTCGGCAGCTCCATCAGCCGGCATCCCACGGGGTACTCTTACTTCCTTTCTGCCCTGGAAATTATGATGGGGCCCGTGGTGAACCTTGTGTTTTCAGGATTTCCTGTGGGTTCTGATATTTTGAAATCCCTGAGGGGGAAATATCTTCCTTTTATAATCTGCCTTGCCATTGAAAAGGGAAGAAAAGAGGAATGTGCGGACATCGCTCCCTTTACCAGTGAATTTAATGATGAAGATGAGACCCTTTACTGCTGCAGTAATTTTACCTGCCAGCTGCCGGTGAGGGGAAGTGAGAAAATTAAAGAACGTATCAGCGAACTTGCTGCATTCGTCTGAAGGTGATACCGTGGAAAAAAAGGAAAACTTCCAGCATGAATTTTTTGAAACCACCGGTGTGGGAGACTTTAAGATAACCTTCCGGGACAAGGCGCCCTTTGGGTATCCAAAAAAAAAGAAAGAAGATCCTTTTACCTGGGAAGCCCGGCCCGGGGGATATGAAAATCGTAAAGAAGCCCTGATCAGGCATGGAGCAAAGACTCCCGCTGATGACTCACTGAAGGGCTTCTACTATGAACTGGCCCGGCTGAAAGAAAAGAAAAGAGTTCACGAGAATCTCCTCATGGGAGTCCTCGACTACATCAAGATGCGCCGGGATTGTTCAGACTTTCTGCTTCTCGGAATCATGCGAATCATGTACCAGTTTCGTGATACCAGAAAGCTTTCAAGGAATTTTTTTGCCCGCGCCGAAGAGGTGATTCTCGGTTTTAAATACTGGCCCGATGAGCCGGGAATCGATTCTCTCTGCACCTGGACAGAGAATCATCAGATTATGTTTTCCGTAAACGAATACCTCGCGGGGAAATGTTTTCCTGAAGAGACTTTCAGTAATGGGAACTATACGGGCCTTCAGCGTATGGAGCGGGCACGGGTCAGAATTTTGCAGTGGCTTGAACTTCGTTTTAGAACCGGTTTCAGCGAATGGCTTTCACATATTTATTACGATGAGGATATCACCGCGCTGGTTAACCTGGTGGACTTTGCCGATGATCCGATACTTGTTCAAAAAGGAAAGATTATCCTTGATTTAATTTTTTTAGACATGTCCTGCAACAGCTTCCACGGCATATTCGGTTCATCTCATGGAAGAAGCTACAAGACAGAAAAATGCGATCCTTCCATCGAATCGACTATCGACACGGCAAAGCTTATTTTCGGAATGGGCCGTTATGCGGGACACGACAACATGAGTGCCATAAGTCTTGCCCTGTCAGAAAACTATCGACTCCCAAAGGTGATAGAAAGCATTGCCGCTGACACTGAGAGGGTCATGGAAAACCGCCAGCAGATGAGCTTTCTGCTTAAAGACGCGAAGCGCTTCGGTCTCAATAATAAGAATCCCGATGACGCCATGACGCTTCTTTCAATGGAAGCCTATACGCATCCGAAGACTATCATGGCGGTGATGAAACTTTTTGACCGCTTCAACTGGTGGGAGAACCAGTTTTTCGAACCCTTTGCTGCCTTTCGAAGACTGCTTGCTGCAGGGCGAAAACTGCACCTGCTCCCTGTACTGGCTCGCGTTATACGGAAAGACATTACGCGCAATGTACGTGAAGCGGTTAATGTTTTGACTTACCGGACTCCCGACTACATGCTCTCGGCTGCCCAGGACTATCGGGGCGGGTACGGGGGAGACCAGCAGCATATCTGGCAGGCGACTCTCTCTGCAGGGGCGGTTGTTTTCACTACTCACCCGGGACATCTCGAGAATACCAGCGGGGGCTACTGGGTCGGGTCAGGAACCCTTCCCCGGGTAGCCCAGCATAAGAATGTTCTGATCGCCTGCTATAAGGCGAGCCGCATGCCGGGGCTCTATATGACCAACCGGCTTTTCTTTACTCACGCCTGGTTTCCCCGGGAAGAATTTGATGAGGTAAACGAAGAAAAGGGCTGGATCTTCGGAAGAAAGGGCGATGGATATATCGGGCTCTATTCCCGTAATGGTTACCGCTGGCAGACCGAGGGAGAAGATTCGGGTAAGGAAGTTATAGCCGAAGGAAGAAAAAACATATGGATATGCGAAATGGGAAGCCTGAACGAATCAGGAAGCTTTGATGAATTTGTTGCAGCAATCGCGTCGGCACCCATAGGCTTTCGCCGCCAGAGGGTCACCTGGGATTCGCCGTCACAGGGAAAAGTAACCTTCGGGTGGGGGGGGAAGTTTACTGTTGCCGGTGAGACGGTTGCCCTGAAGGATTATCCCCGATATGCTAATCCCTGGTGCAAAGCTGAGTATGATCCTGAAGAAATCCAGGTCTTTCGGGAGGAGTCATTTTTGAAGCTGAATTTTAACCGGGGCATCCGGGAGTGTGATTCAACACAGTAGGTTCTTTTTCTGAGCTGTATGGCTTTTCCTGCTTTTAATGTATCGGTATAATCCCCATCCCTAAAGGCAGCAATGTCCCAAAAACGACGAAACGCATCATCGCTTTTGGGTCAGCATATGAAAGTGGGTACAGGCAGCAATAATGCCAGCAGCCAGACCTTAAAGGCGACGATGCCCTTCGTTGCCTTTAAGGCTTCAGGAAACCGGCAGGTGGCCAAGAACGGACGACCAACGGAGGTGTAACGGAGGTGTAACGGAGGTGTAACGGAGGTGTAACGGATATATACCTGCAATATTCGTTTCAAGTCCACCGTGGGAGATTTAGAGTGACCGCTGATGAACTTTCCGTAATTAATTTGACTTCAAATCCGGTAAGATGTAAGATTGGGGCCTTGCCGTATCAGAAGAAATCTTAAGGATGGTCTCCGGACATGAAGGTATTTGTACGCGTTTGTCTATTATTTGTACTGCTTTTTTCAGGGTCTTTTTTGCATGCCGCCCCTGTCAGTATTGAAAAGACTAAATTCCATGTTACGATTCTCAAAGAGGGGCATTGTGAAATTCTCTACTCTCTGACCTTCCGGGAGCTTCAAACCAGAGACCGGATCAGAACCATCGGGCAGTTTATTGAGCCGATGCAGTTTATTGAATCCTGGGGCGTCCACGGAAGAAAAAAGTTCAAGGTTACCATGGAAGGAAAGGGAAACGGGTACTACGCGGCCCGTTTTAACATTACCACCCGGACAAACCAGATATATACGATACATATGAGGTATCGAATTTCCAAATCAGTCTTTGCGGATACCACCTACAAAAACAAACCCTACAGCGCCTTCTGGTGGCCTCCCATCCAGTGGGGCCTTCCGATAAAAAAGCAGGAAGTACAGATCGTTCTACCCGTTGAGATCCCCTTGAAATACCGTAAGGCCCAGATGATAAAGGATAACCTTGTGAATAAATACGGGGTGGTAACAGATCCTTCATCGGTAAAATATCACAAGCGGTGGGTTTTTTTCCCGACTCGATGGAAGGGGAAAAATTATCTCTCAATTCATGCTGAAAAGTTCAACCTTGCTTCACGGGAAAAACAGAATATAAAGTTTTTTATTCCAAAAAAGTTTGTCAATGCGGGCGCCGAGGGAGGGGATTACAGTCTTGCCACCTTCAGTGCGGGAGATATTATTGAAAAGGGGGCATTTTCAATAAAGTCTGTCATGGTTCTCGCTGATATCTCAAAGAGCACCTATGATGAAAGAATCTTAACAGAGACCAATACCGTGGATATGATTATAGCTGATCATGGTAGACGAAACATTTTTAGACAAATCCTGCATATACCAGTACCCTACCAGTATGCACGAAGTGACAGTGCCCTGGTTCAAATAAATGGTAAGGAAGTTAAATCAAAACTGCGGCGAAGCGTATCTGAAAAAAACATTAAAACCTTAAATGCGGAATATGATCTTATCCTTTTGAAACCGACAGAAAAAGATGACGTACTTAAGATCAGAATTGTCGTATCACGAACCATAACCATGAATGTTATACCCGAGATATTCGAGGGCTTTTATCATGCAGGATATTTCTGGGCCGGCATGAAGTTCCCCTCGGCGGTTGAAACCCTTCGTCTCGGCTTTGCTTTTCCGTTCCAGGCCCGGTACCAGACAGAAATGAAAACAACGTCCCTGCAGGACAAAGAGCTTCCCATTATACTGAGTCCCGCTGCTGAAAAAGTATTTCCCAAATGGGACATCGGTCTCCGATACCGCGGGAAGGGTGATTACTTTCTCGATAAAAAGGGAGGCCGTCATTATTACCCCCATATAAACCTGGTAGGGGGGAGCACCAGTGATAGAAACAGCATTCCTGAGATTCCCATCGCCATTAAGCTCGACCCGGCCCGGGTAAAGGTAAGTGACGGGGTGAAGTTTAAAACCCTGGTTAATGACCTTTTTAAGGCTGAACCTGCTGAATCTGATTACGATTTTTTCTGGGAACTGGTGGGTTTGATGATCGGATGGCTTATCACCGCCTACCTGCTGAATTTTGTTTTTCTCGGTCTTGAGATTATTACCCTCGGTGTTGCGGCGTCACTCATAGGCAAAATTACACAAATTGATCTCTTCGAAAAAGTATTCTTCCCAAAGGGGCGAAAAAAGTTCAGTATTACTTCCGGGTATATTTTCAGCTTAAACTGTATTCTCGTCCCCTTCAGGTTTGCCTGGATGATCCTGGCAGGAATCTTTTCCCTTTTTCTGCGGCTTGTTTCCTTCCATCCCGCGATCAAAAAGATGCTCGAGAAGAAACCTGAATATGTTGAGCCTGAAATTCTTATCGAAACATTCAAGACGGCAGAAACAGTAGATAATCTTAATGCTGTTGAAACAGCTGTATTTCTTAACCGGCCAAGCAAAGCGGTAAACCTGATCGTCATGGGATTATTTGAAAGGAAGTATATCGATATCATAAGCCGAAATCCTCTCCAGGTAAAGATTTTGAAGGGACCAGACGAGTCTTTAACTTCCTATGAAAAACTTTTTCTCGAGTCTATTGCCGACGACGGCACCCTTGGAAAGAACCGGCTGCCTCTCATTGTCAAATCGGTTTCACGCTCTCTCCAGGGGAAGGTCTGGAAGGGAGATATTGAGAAAACTGCCGAAAGCTACAGCAGTAAGGTTGAACGTCACTATAAGGATTTTACTACCTTTGATAATTATCAGTCCCGTAAGCAGTATTTTGAAGACCAGCATTCATGGCTTTTACTTCATGATAATTTTGAAGAGGGGGCAGGGGCCTTTTTTGAAGAGGTGTCATTAGATCAAACCCGTGGGGCCGCAACGGAGTTTTTAGAAAGCATTGCCGATGAAGGTACCAGCTACAGTGAAAGCTTTCAGGATTTTGCCGAGGGGATTGTTGAACAGGTTGAGGATTTTTCGAGCCAGATTGTTGAGAATGTGGAAAGTCTTTTTAGTCCGCCAGACCTGAAGGCCGTAGAGGCACGAGCCGCATCGGTTGCTGAAAATGTTTCTTCTTTCAGCTATGATGCATGTCACAGCGCCTGTCACTCCGCGTGTCACAGCGCCTGCGTTCACAGCGCCTGTCACTCCGCGTGTCACAGCGCCTGCGTTCACAGCGCCTGTCACTCCGCATGCCACAGCGCCTGCGTGTCGAGTTTCTGAGGACGCCATGAACAGTGGAATGCAAAACTACCAGCAGTTTATCTCTGATACCAGGGATGTCGTTCACCTGAGAGAAGAAGACCGTTTGTTGATTATCCGGCCCAACAAGCTTCATCACTGCAACGAGACGGCCTTTGCCCTCCTCAACGGGCTTTACAATGAAGGGAAAAGCGCTGAAAGCATTATTTTAGAAATAAGTGCAGAGTATAAAATTGCTCCGGAGAAACTGCAGGCAGATTTAAATAATCTTCTACAAACTATCCTTGCTATTATGAAAGAGCAGTACCATATGGCGCCCCTGATAACCACTATCGATTTTGATCCCGGGAGTGTTGCTTTTCCGATACTTTCAGAAATTGCCCTGACCTACCGGTGCCAGAACCGCTGTGATTTCTGCTACGCCTCGAGCCCCTACCGGGGGGATGAAATGCCGGAGATGACCACAGCTGAAGTAAAGAAAATCATAGACCGGATCTGGTACGAGGCCCATGTGCCAACACTATCTTTTACCGGCGGTGAGCCAACCCTGAGGAAGGACCTTCCTGAGCTTGTTGGCTACGCGGCAAGCATCGGGATGCGTGCCAATTTAATCACCAATGGTATACGCTGCGCTGATGAAGGGCTGGTCAATGAGTTGGCTGCCGCGGGTTTAAAGTCAGCCCAGGTAAGCCTTGAGGCCCATAATGCTGAACTTCATGATAAAATTACCGGTCATCCCGGGGCTTATGAAAAGACCTGCAGGGCGGTTCACAACCTGAAATCAGCGGGAGTACATACCCATACCAATACGACCATCTGCCGTTTTAATCGGGAGCACCTGGTTGAGCTTGCCGGTTTTGTGAAGCAGGAGTTCAAGGCTGAATATCTTTCAATGAACATGATTATTGCCACCGGA
>CAZPEK010000120.1:0-9700 GCA_964585555.1 uncultured Leptospirales bacterium
TGCTTCTAACGAGGTGCCGCCGCCCGTTTTTCATTGGCCTCTGAGCCGTCCCTGCTTTCCTCGCCCCGCGCGATCCGGGCGTGGGTCCGTGTCGAGTTCTCCATTGCTGTTAGCGTCTTCAGTATCAAGCACCGAGTCTCCATCAGAATCTTCGTTGACCGTACCCAGATCAATACGGAGATTAACATTATCCGATGTAGAAGCAGCACCGGTATAGCGCCATGAAATTTCCACATACTGAAGGCCGGAAAAGTCTACCACACCGCTGCTCAAATGACGGGTTGCAACCGAAACGTAATTATCCACTCCTGAAAAATCGAAATCAAAGGCCAGAGACTGCTGGGAGCTTTCTTTACTGATACTCGAATCAACATGGCCGGTTGCTACATTGAAAGGTCCCGGTTTGACAGCATAATCAATGGCGGTTGGTGTAAAGCTGGTGGTCTTCAGCACTCCCGGGTTATTGGCATCCCGGTAGTAATAATAGAGAAGCTTTCCCCGTGTACTCTGGCCATAAGGATTCGGCGGAGACGAAAGAATCCAGTCTTTCTCTGAGAGAGAAATGGCCACAATTTCATCTGTTGACTCCATGTTATCTATGAGCCCCTTTCCGAAGGTATTCATGTTTCTCATTGACCGGGCATACTCACCATAGAATTTAAACTCCAGGGGCATTGTTTTGTAGGAAGTTCCGGCAACCGTGTTCACCATGTCGGCCATCACCGCAGGCGTCAGGTGCAAATTCGCGTCCCCTTCCATGACAAGAGTATCAGTCGGCGCCTGAGAAAGAACCGGTATCACTTCAGTTCCACCGGAGCGGGTATACAGAAGGGTTCCTCCCACGTTAAGGCTCTTATGTACCCGATAGTCAGCCCGCACCCCGCCGACAAAGGCCTGGGCCTGTCCCCCCAGGGGAAGATACTCATAGCGTATCTCAATTGCCGTCTCAGGTGTAATCAATGGATTATTGGGATCAGAAAAGGTAAGATAACCGGAAGTATAATCTACGGTATAGAGTGACTTTGTAATTTCACGATTATTTACCTTTACCCTGAGACTCCCGGGAATGAGATTAAAATACTTCAGCTTAAAACTCCGGGCCTCCCGGTAAAAATCAGCCCCCAGGGCATAGCGTGACGAGGCAAAGGCTGATGTAAGCTGTTTCTCTGAATATATTACCGCAGCACTGCTGCTCCCCAGAAGAGCCCTGAAGGGTTCACGGTAATTAAAGAAGATGGTGCCGTTTTCATAGTCGATCTGGTAACTTCCTGCCTGTCCCCGGGCCGAGGTATCGAGGATACTGTTCTCTTCATAAAATTGAAGAGAAAACTTTGAAGGCATGATATTTTTAGTTCCGAGACTGTAGAATGAACGGATTTCGTAGACATCAGAATTAAGCTTCCCGTCACTGTTCTTATCTTCCCCCCCATCTAAAACGAAGTTACTATTGAGATCTTCTGATAAAATAGAACCATACCGGATAAAAACAAAATTATATCCAGGAAAGGCAGCATTTACCGTCACCCCGGGATCACTCGATGAACCACTTTTGAGATTATAGACAACAAAAACCCGGGAGCTCTCTGACACTCCCTTAAGAAATTTAATTACACCCGTGGCGTAATTAATGGTATAATCAACTCCCTCGGACAGCTTTCCATAGTAACCCCCATCAAAGGAGAGCTGCATAGTCCCTGTATTATTGCTTCCCACCTGATCATCCATGTAAATGGAAAAACCCGAGGAATCGATATCCACGGTAAAGGGAGTGAAATCACTGCTGTTTGATTGAAAAGTATTCAAACTGTACGCTCCTGCCCCTGAGGGGGGCGAAGAAAGACCGTCATAACGGCGAAACGGCTCAAGCTGGTAATACATCCTCCTGACGTACTGGTACTCTGAAAGCTTCATGTTTCCGGGAGAGGCGGTTCCCCTGAAATTTTCAACCACCGTCTCACCCCGGGTTACACTTCCGAAGGCCTTAATCTGGAAATTATCTTTTTTCACCGTCACATCAACCCCAAGACCCTTGGCGGTTGTATTATCATAGACCGCATATTTACTGTTTTTAAAAGAAATATCAATCTCACCGGCATTGATTTCTCTTATTATTTCATCATCATTAACAGCACGGTAATTCATCCGATACCGGTTATCCTCTCTTCTACTATCATGATCAATGTAAATACTCATACGGCGCCCCACATTTCCTTCAAGGTGGAGCTGAACTTCCTGCTTCGGGGTAAACCCTGAACTAATTACTTTTGATGTGGCGTGATCTGTATCTGAGCGGCGGTACTTTTTACTGGTAAAGACAGAATCACCATAAACCAGGTCAGCCTTCAGGGAGCCATAGCTGGTAATATTCATTTTATCATCTTCATACAGGCGTGTTCCCCGCTTCGAGTAATCCGTGCCATAGCGGGATCCTGTTATGTAATGCCCCCAGTCCCCTTTTTCATATTCCAGTACCGATCCCCCTTCTCTGCCGGGAAGATCAATTATAACCATGGGGCTGCTGCGAAACTTTTCTGCTACAGGGAGAGGTTGATTGTCTTCAATGTATTTTATAAGCCGATCACGAAATCCGGGTTCACGGGAACTCAGTTCTGCAATGGCATAAAGCAGAATTGAAGAAGCGAGAAGTGCACTGAGTATGTGTATTGTTTTGCCCATAGCGGCATTCTGAATTGCTCTTTAAAGATGAAGGTATAGATTAGGGGAAAAAGGCTGAAAGCGCAATGAAAATATTATTTTGCCGCCAGTACCAGGGCCCCTACCAGACCCTGCTCATGTAAGGATAGGGATTAATGGGGATACCCCCAAGACGAATCTCATAGTGACAGTGGTTCCCCGTTGCGTTTCCCGTTTGACCAACATACCCGATAATCTGTCCCTTTCTGACTTTCTGCTGGGAAGTTACCGCAACAGCCTTGCAATGACCATATACCGTTTCAAAACCATACTTGTGCTGGATACGAATCATGTTGCCGTATCCTCCGTTCCACCCTGCAGTCATCACAATCCCCGGCGCAGTGGCACGGATCACTACTCCGCTTGAGGCCGCAATGTCAATACCGGTATGAAAATCCCTTCCATGACCGAAGGGTGACCGGCGCCATCCGAAGAGAGAGGTAATATGTCCGTGATTTGAGACAATCGAGGGAGTATCCTTGATGACCTTACTGCGGACATCGATAAAATTCTTAATGGTCTTAATAGTATTGGTTGTAGCGATAAGGTCTTTCTGAATATCTTTTATGGTAAAAATTTCATCAGGAAGAATATGCCTTTTCTTCTGAAGGGCCTTCAGGTCTTCTTTATCGAGTTCCACTGATTCCCAGAGCCCCTCAAGGTCTCCTGAACCGGCGGCAAGCTCATAGAGTTCTTCAATCTCAGGCTTGATTTCCCCGATAAGGTCATCAATACTATGAGTCAGCTTTTCAAAGCGAAGAAGATGAGAACGGATATCCTCATAGGTTGTCATGAGACGCTGTTCTTCCCTTTTTATTGCATTATTTTTCACAACGGCAAAAGAGGAAGTAACAATCACGACCATAAAAAGAAACACAAAAAAGGAAATAGTAAATTTTGATATCTGAAAATTAAAGATATTCTTCTCATTATGAGGAATAAACATGATAGTCATTTTTTCATGACCTTTCTCAACAAACCCGTCCCACCAGCGTCCGAAACGCTTTTTGAAGACATGAGTCTGTTCTGCGGTTTTTACCTGCATTCTGGCGGTAAATTCTTTCATTTTGAAATTCATGTTTACCTTTCCTTCTTCGAACAGGGGAGAATCCCCAACCCTGCAAAAGTACCTCATAGTGGGAAGCCCGAAGAAATTTTTCAAGGAAAATTTTACAAAGACTCCTCTATGTACATTATCGAGAACCATGCCCCGGGAGGCAACAAATTTTCCTTAAAGAAGACAAACATTTGTCGGGAAAAAAGCTCAAAAACTCTTTCAAGAGACACTTTTTAAAAAAAGAATATCAATTTTCCCCTTGAAACGAGGCGAATAAACCGATATACTCGCGTTAAAACTTTCCAGAAAATATTCTTGCATAATATTTTCAAAATCATTAGCTATTGATAAAACATGTATGCATGGATCATTTTAATGGTGTACCAAAATACGGCAGATCATTATGAAATGCATTAAAAATCATGACTGCTGATATCCAGTTGTGAGTCTCTCAATATCGGCGGGGATACATAAATGAAAAAGCATCTCGACAAGAGTAAGAAAAAAATTATTCGTGAAATAGAGAGGAATGAACAGGGAGCAGCTCTTTCACGTGACGATAAAACTGATAGCCAGAAGCAAAAATCTCCCAAAAAAACGAAAAAACTGAAGGTCAAAAGACCCTTCCACCAGGTTTTTCTCCTTCAGACCGTTAAAACCCTCTTTTTACGTATTCCCCTGTTTATCATTTTTATTGCAGCTCTCTTTCTCGGAGGCCTGAAACTCTACATGACCCCGGAAAGCATCCAGAAAATAGCCATCTCTTCCTTTAATCAGCAGTCTCACGGCACTCTCACAATGAAAGTGAAAAAGTTTTCCCCCTTCGGGGGCTTTGTCATTGAAAATATTATTATCCGCAATGGACCGGAATTCGGCAAAACAAAATTTATAACCATCGACAAGCTCGTTTTCAGATATCAGTTTTTCCGTCTTTTCACCGGCAGTGTCAGATTTCCTAAAACAGCTATTTACCGTCCCCGGGTCTATCTCACAGAACAAAAGGGTATATGGAATACATCCCGTCTGATGAAACCAGGCAAAAAGAAAGAGGAAAAGGAAGAAAAAGAAGAACCTGAAAAGAAGTCTCCTTCATCACCCGGACCGGATGAAATTTCTCTCCCGATTTCTGTTGACTTCCTTTTCAAATTTATCCTTGAAGATCTTCGAATCTATGTTAATTCATCGGGTTTCAAATCAAAGATGGAAGGATTGACTTTCAACACAGAAATTGAAATTCCCCCCTGCAAGACCATTCCCCTTTCCCTCAGGGCGGTCTCACTTATCAAGACGCTCAAGGTAGAACTGAACCCGAAAGAAGAAATGAACGTTGCCTATCATTCAAAGGAGGCAGGTACCGAACCTCCCCTGGTTCTTACCTGGAAACTGATCTTCAGCAACCCGGGAAAAAAGAATCCCTCATTTAACAGTATCTTTAAATTCGGATCTTACAACGCCCCGGTACGATTCAGAAAGACCTATCTTGCTCCCCTGAATTTTCTTATTTCCTATAACATGTATTACGATCCCCTGAAAGATTATCTCAACCTGAGCCACTTTAAAGTTAACTTCAAGGGGAAAACATGGATCAATCTCGGGGGCTCAGTATCCGACGTAACGAAAAATCCCTACATCAGCCTCGACATGAGGCCAGGAAGCATCAACCTCGGAGACATCTATCCCTATTTTGTCAGCTTTACCGGCAACCGGCGCCTCCATTTTAATGGAAGCCTCTCCCTCTATCCCCTTCAAATTCGGGGAACCGGAGACAACCTGAAGGCCGCCGGATCAGTAAAAGGAGATGGACTCTATGTTGATACCCCCGGGGCGGAAACACTGATTCCCCGGATGGTTTTAAAATATGATATAACAAAAGGGGGATCAACCATGGGAATGGGGGCAGACCTGCAGATGCCCCGTTTCAGATATACTCTGAAAGGAAGTAAGTCCCTTGAGCACAGCCTGAGCCTTTCAGCCAAAGCGGGGCTTTATAACAATAACGCCAGGGCTGAACTCCATTCAATGAAGCTCCGTCTCTATAATCCTGTGCTGAAAAAAAATGCCCTGTCCATGAACATGAAAGCCATGGCAAGCCTGCAGTGATACCTGAAATGCCGGGTAACAATAAGTAACCTGACCTTTGACAAAGCCCCCCTTGTTGCAATGGTTCCCCGCCGTATTAAGAAAAAACTTCGGGCCATTCCCCTTAAAAAACCCGCCTCCATTTCCATGACCACTGATTTCAGCATGAATAAAACGGTGACAGAGGCAAAAACAATGATGACTGCCCGGGTTCCTGATTTCCGGCTCAATGACCTTCGCCTCAACCTTAACATGGCCCGGTACCCGGAAAAGAAAAAAATTCCACTCAGATATTTAAAAATAAACAGCAAAAGCTATAACACCTACCTGAACGCCGCAGGATGGATCAATCTCGCCACAAAACCCTTTGCGGATTCAAATATTGATATCAGGCTGGGAGCCGATTTCCCCCAGGCAAAGGCCATCTTTGAGGATATCACGGTTCGCGGTTCTGTAAAATTTCAGGCAGCC
Organism: uncultured Leptospirales bacterium; assembly: GCA_964585555.1. Lineage (GTDB taxonomy): Bacteria > Spirochaetota > UBA4802 > UBA4802 > UBA5550 > CAZHNW01. The sequence continues at coordinate 6,302 of CAZPEK010000120.1, forward strand.
ATGAGGGGATCAATGGATACCGGCAGGGCAAAGGGTAAAATTGCCTTTAATGATTTTAATGTTTCAAGCAAAAAGAGAAAATTTAATCTTAACGATCTATCCCTTGATTTTCCATTTATCTATCCCTTTAAGGCCTCAGCGAAAAAAGAATCCCTGATCGCGGTGAACAAAACGCAGCTCATAGACAATGACGCCTTTCGGAAAAAGCCAAATTTTACAATCAAGCGCATCGCCTTTAAACATCTGCAGCGTGATGAAAAAATCGAGTACATGAAAGATTTTCAGGCCCACATTGCCTTTGACGGGAATACCTTTGAAATTTCAAACATGAAGGCATATGTTCTTGACGGTTCTCTCTATTCCCGCCAGATTCTTTTCAACATGGCAGACCGGAAGAAAAAAAATATGGAATACCGGCTTCTCCTGGACTTGACAAATGTTGATGTTGCGCGCCTCGATACCTATTCAACAAAAAAAAGACGGGATGCGGAACTCTCCCTGAATGCAAACTTCTCAGGTACCGGCCTCAATTTTAAACAGGGCATCAACGCAAACGGGTATATCAACATTCATAAAATCGGTAAAAAATTCGCGAAAAGACTCATGGTTGCCCTGAGCAAACAAAAGGGTAAATCAACCCTTGGTGGCCCGGTTCAATTTGTTGTTGATAATGCCATGAGCGTTAAATCTTTTAACTTTAGGCTCAACAAGGGACTTGTTTATACAACTGTATACTTTAATGAAGGCCCCCTGAGCAGAGTGGCCACTATCGAAAAAAACAGAGTATCCTTTGAAAGAATTCCCGTACAGGAATACATTAAAAAAATTCAAGAGGAAGAATGACATGAAATTCTTTATACCTATCATCCTGCTTGTCCCTCTCTATTTTATAACCGGCTGCACCTCAGGTCCAAGCTGTATTTCCATTACACCCCCGAGGGTCAACATTACCACGGAAAAGACTGTCATCGAACGCCAGATTATTGGAGAATATAAAGAGCTTGAGAAAGACGCCTGGACCATCTCATCGGCCCGTACCCTCGCCCGGGGCGATGTCACAGGAACCACCCTCATGGGATCTGACAAAGAACTCTTCATTGCCATGAAGGTACGGGAATTTCACCTTGACCGTATCAGAAAATATAAAAATGAAGGTGTTCTGGGTGAAGCAATGACCGGCATGATTGTGTACCGTCCCCTGAAAAAATATGAAAGCAATGGCATTGAAAAAGGCATTCTATTGAAAATTACAACCAACGAAAACAGGGCCCGCACTACTCTTTTTACCCGAAGCCTTTTTCTTCTTCATGAAAAAAAACCTTCCCGTGCCCAGGTATCAGCCTTCGGCATATTGTTCGCGAATGAACAACGCAGAACAGCCCTTAAAAATGACTGGATCCAGGAGATAAATGGCAGATGGATAAAAAAATAACACCCACAGGAAAAATTTTTCTCACATCAATACTCCTGCTTCTTTCTTTTTCTTCCTGCGACAGCAGTAACAAAAAAAGAACAGTATCCTTCAGTTACCGGTCAATCATGTACCAGGAATTCCGCTCATCTGAAGGAAGGGCTATTCCCGTAACAGTCGGTCAGGCTATTGAGACAGGCGGAGACATCTCCAAAAATGGAGAATACTTTTTTTATGTATCAAATCAGGATAACGGCAACTTTGACATCTACATGCGGGAGATGGAAAAGGTACATACAGCCCGCATCACCAGTCATGCCTCCAGGGAAACATCTCCTGCTATCAGTCCTGACGGGAAACAGCTTGCCTTTGTTTCCAACCGGGAAGATCCCGAAGGGGACATCTATATTTTGAAAATTAAAGCTGATGAAATAATTGAAAATGTTCGGAAAAAAGAACAAATCAGGGGCCTTGACCAGGATGCCATAAACCTGACCCAGTACCAGGACAAAACAAGCAAAACCGTAATGACCATAAAGGATGATGGTCCCGCCTGGTCTCCAGACGGGAAAATCCTCGCTTTCTCATCAAAGCGGGGAGGCATTGAAAATATCTGGCTCATGAATCCCGATGGAGGCAAACTGCATCAGGTAACCCGGAAAGGGGGAGTACACCCACGGTTTTCTCAAGACGGAAACAGCCTTATTTTTATTTCATACCGCGACAAAGATTCCCGGGGAGAGGTCTATACTATCAACCTGAGGACAGGACAGGAAAAACGTATTACCGCGGACAATCACATAAAGCTTTTTCCCTCTTTTCATGCTGCTCAAAATAAAATCAGCTATACCAGCATAGAAAAGGACAGTAACAAAGACGGAGTAATCAACCTTCGCGACCGATCCATCCTGAGATTCCTCAATACAAGCACAAAGATCAGCTATCCTCTCACCAGACCGTCAGCTTCATCCTTTCAAAGCAGATGGCTTCCCAATTATAAAACCAGGCTTTACGGGGGGATTATTCTTTACTCTGACCAGGCAGGGGAAAACATAAATATTAACATGATTCCAGAATATGGAATCATCCCAATGAAAGCAACGGCTGACCATCAGCTGAGACACGCCCTCAGGTATGTGTCAGAGTTTAATGATCATGAAAAATACATGATGGCCTTAAAGTCTGTTTATTTTTTTCACGGAAGGAAGAAAGATCTCTACAGCCGCATTTACACCGCCCGGGCCCTGAGAAAAATTTTTCTCGAAAATACAAAACGGGGAAGAAAAAAAGAAAGCCAAAAAGCTCTCCAGTATCTCGAAAAAATTTCACCCGGGGACTCATCATATACCACAGCCCAGCTCAACTTCTGCAGGGAAACTGACAAAGGCCGGGACGGTATTGTTGTTCTGCAAAAAGCCCTTTTGAGGGCTTCAAAGAATAAAGCCTCATCATCAATGATACCCTACCTTATGGAAGACATTGCTGACAGTTATAAATTCAACGGCAAAAAAGGCCCTGCACTGACAATGTATGACAAGCTAAAAAAGCAGTATCCTCAATATAAAAGAAAAATTTATATTCACCTGAAACATGCATTACTTGCCACCGACTACGCTAAAAACGGCATATCAAACTCTATTCTCTATATCTATCAAAAAGGTTTATCGAGCCAGAAGATGCTGATAAACAAACACCTTATTTCTCTTTTTCAAAAAGGGACACCTGATGCAAGAAAAAGAAACATGGCCCGTCTCCTTAAAGAAAATACCAGCAACCAGTCAGTTCAAAATGTTTTACATTATTGTATTGCCTCCGCTGACAAGGAAGAAGGACATTACAGCAAGGCCTCTGGAAGGGCCCGGATAGCCCTGAAGCATATAAAAAAAACCGATGTTATGTATTTCTATTACAATTCACTTCTTGGAGAAATAGCACGCAGAGAACAAAATTTTGAAAAGACAGAAAAATTTCTTTTCGAGGCTTCTTCC
>CAZPEK010000121.1:0-9640 GCA_964585555.1 uncultured Leptospirales bacterium
GTGTGGGGATTTCAGTACTATCAATCACTTCATGTTCAGCTCAGAAAGAAATTGATATCAGCAGCAGCTGGAAATTCCTTATAAAAGATTATCCCCTCGAAAAGGGAGAAGAGGCCCCCTTCAAGCTCCCGCAATACGACGACACCTCATGGAAAACCTTAGATTCCCTCCCCGCCGCCATCACTATGGAGCGGAAAAAAAATATCATATGGCTCAGAAAAGATATCGTCATACCGTATGAATACAAGAGCCGCAACCTGGCTCTTTATATAGGACGGGTATGGGACCAGGAAACAACATATCTTAATGGCACCAAAATCGGCACAGCCGGGAGAGAGTATCCGGACTTTCATTCAGACTGGAATACGGCAGCATACCATTTTCTTCCCGATTCGTTGATTCGCTACGGAGAAAAAAATACAATCGCTATCCGGCAGTTTACCAATCAGCAGGCAAATTTTAACGGCAGTCCCTTTATCGGAGATGCCTTTGATGTCAGGGCTCATCATTTCTTTGAAAAGTTCCTCGGAGAATACCTGACTATGTCCATTGGCATTATGTGCCTGCTTCTCGGTCTCGGGGCCATTATCGGGTTTTTAGTCGGTGACAGAAAAAACAAGCTTCTCATTCACTTCGGCGGCATGTCAATTCTCTGGTTTGTAATGACTACTCACTTCTGGCTCCCTTCCTTTGGAATTATTCCCTGGAATATCCAGGATCAGGTCTTTTATATAATCACCGGATCAATGCTCGTCTGGATATATATTTTTTTCGAGAAAGCCCTGGAAATACGTCTTCCTAAAACACGAATCCTTGTTTTGATACTATATATAGCATGTATTATTATAAGCGCGACAGCTTCGGCAGAGAGTCCGATCACCGGCTGGCGTTTTGATGTTATGGGTGTTCTCGGTTTCCTGACTCAAGCATCCTGGGGCATTCTGCTCTTTGTCGCCCATAAAAAAGGCAGCAAAGAAGCTAAAATTTTACTCATCGGGTATACTTTTTTTATGGCGGCAATTCTTCATGATGCCTTGATGATGAACCGTATTATCATGTCAAAAATATTCATGTCAACTCTCGGCTATCCAGGGCTTTTAATATCCTTTGCAATCCTAATGGGACAACGGCTGACGAAACTGGCAAAAGACCTTGCTTCATCAACAATTCAAATAAAACAAAACAACGCAAACCTGAAAGAAATACTCAACAGTGTTATTGAATCGACTGATGAACTGATAGAAATTGCTACAACGGTTAACGGTACGACTGACGCCCTCAAAAGCGGCATGGAACGCCAGAAATCAAGCCTTGAAGAAACTGCTGCCGAAGTAGAAACCATCTCAGGTTCTATTGAAACAGTAGCAGTCTATGCCGAGCAGCAGGATGAAAACGTAAAACAAAGTGATGTGCTCCTTGATGAATACAGTAATGCCTTAAAAGGAATTACTGTCGCCGCCAGGTCGATGGTTTCACTTGGGGATAAAAGCCAAAATGTAATGGAATCAATTACGGGCCGTCTTGACCATGTTCAAAACGGCATGCTAAAGCTGAAAAATTCTTCAACCAGTATCGAAGAAATCGCCACAATGATTAATGATATCGCCGAACAGACAAATCTTCTTTCGTTGAACGCAGCCATTGAAGCGGCACGTGCAGGAGACCATGGCAGGGGTTTTGCCGTTGTTGCCGATGAAATTGGAAAACTTGCCGACAACTCTGTTTCACAGGCAAAAACAATTCAGACCATTGTCAGAGAAATTGTAGAGGATATAGAAGGTGAAAGTGACCTGATCATTAAATCGGGTTCTGCCCTGGAAAGTATCAATAATTCTGTTTCTGATATGAATCAGGCCAGCAAAAACATTCTTGAACGCTGCTATGAGCAGGAAACCATGACAGAAAACCTGCATAGCCACATGAAAAATATTGTGGAGGGCTCTCATGAAATTACACTTTCTACCGGTGAACAGAAAAATGCTATCACCACTGTAGTCGATACCGTTTCGCTGCTCAATCAAATTGCCGGTGACATTGGGGGTGAATCAGAAAAAATGATAAATATCTCAAAAACCCTTTCACACAGGATTGCCCTGCTAAACAAGATCGTGTTGAACTACTAGTGGTTCAACTCTTTCTTTGCCTGGTAGAGATATTCAATTGCTGTATCGGTTTCGCCCTTGAAAAGATGGCAGAGGCTGAGAGATATCAAATTTTCATGCCCATCCCGTCCTCTTAATGTTTCAATCTTTTCATCGAGACTTCCGTATCGGTCTGTCATCACGTCAACCGGTACAGTGCTTATAAATTCATTATAAAATTTATAATTTTCACCCTGCCGGGTGACTTTCTTCATCTCTTCTACAGAAGCGGCAACATTTCCGTTTTTGAATAAAATTGCTGACTTCAGCTCGCGTATGCGAAGGTTACCTTCGTCAATGTCAAGAAGTGAATTCAAGAAGCTGATAGATTCATCATTACGCCCCTGGTTATAATACATGATCGCCAGGGCGGTCAGGGCAACCCGGTTATCAGGCCAGATTACCAGAATCTCATTAAAATTTTTCTCTGCCGCCCTGTAGTTGTTCATTCTGCTGTAACAAAGCCCACTGACAAGAATTGCCATGGGAAAGTCCCTGTTTAGCTTTCTACAGCGCTCAAGATTAATAACTGCATTTTTATATTCCTGCATGCGGTAATAAATGCTGCCTATATTGAAAAAAACCAGGTAGTCTTTTTCCAGGGTAAGAGCCCTTTCATAACAGGTTAATGCATCACCATATATCTCATTCTGAAAAAAAATAAATCCAAGATTTATATACGCAGGGCGGAAATTTTTATCCTGTTGGAGAATTTTTTTATATGCCGAAACTGCTTCCTTTATATTTCCGCTCTTCTCAAGCTGTTGAGCCGCTTCATAGGCTTTCTGTAGCCTGCTCTTATCCATTATTTCCCCGGTTTTTTATTTTATGTGCTACAACACGATTTCTGCCCGCTTTCTTGGCCCGGTAAAGAGCAGCATCGGTACGCTCGATAAAATCCTTGTTATCACGGTCCCGTTCAGGATTAAACTGAGCAACACCGAGACTAACCGTGACATGAAGTGGTTCTTTTTGTCCCGAAAATTCATACATTTCAACATTTTTTCTCAAACGCTTAGCAATACTGATAGCATCTTCAAGTTCCGTTTCAGGAAGAATGACAGCAAACTCTTCTCCACCGTACCGGGCTGCTATATCAATACTCCGGACCTGGTTCTTGAAGATATGTGCAACTTCCTTCAACACAATATCCCCCTGCTGATGCCCATAGGTATCATTAAATTTTTTAAAATAATCGATATCGAGCATAATCAGGCAGAGAGGGATCCCGTTTCTCTGAGAGCGTTTTATTTCTTCTAAAAGACGTTCCTGGAAATAATGATGAATATAGAGCCTGGTCATTCTATCAAGGGTCGCCATGAGGTAAAGCCGGGAGTTCTCGACCGCAATAGCTGAAAACTTCCCCAAATCTTCAAGAAAGTCCATTTCACCGGAAGTAAAATCTTCTCCGGTCAGCTTGTTCCCGAGGGTAATAATACCATTAATAGAATCTTTTGATTTCAGGGGCAGAAGAATACTCGGTTCAAGCATGGCAATATGCTCAAGGTCATCACGCAATTCTTCCTTTTTTACTAAAACCTCATATCTGGCTGGTATCGGGTTCGTCAGGAAGTACTGGATAAGGGGAGACTTTTCATGCAGGACAGTTTTATTCTTATCATAGTCCTCATCATATCCCTTACTCATATGAATGTTGAAGTTTTCAGCATCAATATCCTCCTGCAGGAGAATGGCAATTTTGTCGACAAACATCTGTCCAATACAGCTGTAAAGAATAGATTCCACAAGACTGTGAAAATTCAGATTCGATGACAGGCTGATACCGAGGCCGATAAGATTGCGCAGGTCATAAATTTTCCGTTCCTGCTGGGCAATCTTCCCTTCATACATCTTCATATTACCGGCGGCAAAATCCCCGGTATCATTTTCATGTTTATTGATATCGCTCATTGATAGTTATTCTTTTAAATAATATCGGACATTCATAGTATTTTACTTATTCGCACCTCAAAAAACTGCCCTTTTCATATATTCCAAAATAAAAAAAGAGGTTTTTACCCATGCTCGTGGGGAGCTTAAAATATAATTTTTAAAAAGTCCCCTTATGAAATCTCCCTTAACACAGTATACCCGGCATAAAATTCCTGAAAAAAGCCTTTCCCCCAGTCATCATACCCCTTCAGGATACCTTGATCACCGCAATTATTCAATGAAAAAAGTATTCCGAACCAGACAATATTGAGTATTCGCTCAATAAAATCACCGGGAAAAACAACTTGTAAAAAAAAATCTTTACACAGAAAATTGATTTAAATAATGTACTTTCTTTAATACAGGCTTTATGATAGACTCTGTTCAAAGTAACGTATCATTTTTTCTCCCTGTTCAGAGACCTCGTACCTGTATTTACGTCGGACACCATGCCGACCTGTTCATATAAAACCCGGCCAGAGGGGTCCGGTGCTCACGGTATATAACAACCTGAAGCCACTGTCCTGATGACCAAAGTTCAGTTCAAGAATCTAATATAATAGGAGTAATAAAAAAATGGCTAAACGAGTTTACGTCTTTGGAGGCGGAAAATCAGAGGGTAAAGCTGACATGAAAAATCTCCTGGGTGGGAAAGGAGCCAATCTGGCTGAAATGTCAAACCTTGGTATTCCCGTTCCTGCAGGATTTACCATTACTGCAGATGTATGTAATGAGTACTATGAAAACAATAAAAACTTCCCTTCAGGACTTGAAGCTGAAATGGATAAAGCCCTGAAAAAAGTAGAAAAGATTATGGGTGCTGAATTTGACAACCCTGACAATCCTCTTCTCCTTTCAGTCCGGTCCGGCGCCCGGGTTTCAATGCCCGGCATGATGGATACGGTTCTTAACCTTGGCCTTAATGATACAACCGTGAAAGGTATTATTGCTAAATCAGGCAACGAACGTTTCGGCTGGGATTCATACCGCCGATTCATCCAGATGTACGGCGACGTTGTCATGGACATGAAACCTGAGAACAAGGAAGACATCGATCCCTTCGAAGAAGTGATGGATAAATTAAAGGAAGAAAAAGGCGTCAAGGAAGACCTTGAACTGACCGTTGATGACCTGAAAGAACTGGTTACCCGCTTCAAGGCAATGATTAAAGAAAGGCTCGGCGTTGACTTCCCCACCGATCCAAAAGAACAGCTCTGGGGCTCTATCGGTACTGTATTCGGATCCTGGGACAATGAACGTGCCGTACTGTACCGAAAAATGAACGGCTTCGAAGACAGCTGGGGAACTGCAGTTAACGTACAGGCCATGGTATTTGGAAACATGGGAGAAGACTGTGCAACCGGTGTTGCCTTTACCCGTGACCCCGCCACAGGCGAACATGTTTTCTACGGTGAGTATCTCATCAATGCCCAGGGCGAAGATGTTGTTGCCGGAATCCGGACACCTCAGCAGGTTACCATCGAAGGTTCACAGCGGTGGGCAAAAGACAATGGCGTCACCGAAGAAGACAGAAAGACGAAGTTCACCTCTCTTGAAGAAGCGATGCCAACGGTTTACAAGACCCTTGCTGACACCTACAAAAAACTTGAAAAGCATTACAAAGATATGCAGGACATTGAGTTTACCATCCAGAATGAAAAACTCTGGATGCTTCAGACCAGAAACGGCAAGCGTACCGCTGCAGCAGCGGTTAACATAGCCGTTGACATGGTAAAAGAAAAACTCATAGATAAAAAAACCGCTCTGCTTCGCATTGAGCCTGACTCACTGGATCAGCTTCTCCACCCAACCTTTGATCCCAGTGTAGAAAAGAAAAGCGTTGCCAAGGGTCTTCCCGCGTCTCCCGGAGCTGCTACCGGTAAGGTTGTCTTTCACGCCGATGAGGCTGATGAATGGAATGCCCGTGGCGAGAAGGTTATCCTTGTACGGATTGAAACCTCTCCTGAAGACCTTAAGGGCATGAGCGCTGCCGAGGGTATCCTGACTCAGCGGGGCGGACAGACTTCCCACGCCGCTGTTGTTGCACGGGGCATGGGTAAATGCTGTGTTTCCGGCTGTGGTTCCCTTGAAATTGATTACTCAGCTAAAACACTTAAGATCGGAGATAACCTGATAAAAGAAGGAGATTTTATCTCCCTTGACGGCTCTACCGGTGAAATCATGCTCGGCAAAGTAGACACCATTGATGCTGAGCTCTCAGGAAATTTCGGAACCATCATGGAATGGGCCGATGAAGTCAGACGTCTTGATATCAGAACCAATGCTGATTCTCCCCACGATGCAGAAGTGGCCCGTAATTTCGGTGCCCAGGGAATCGGCCTCTGCCGTACAGAGCATATGTTCTTTGAAGGCGACCGCATCAAGGCTGTCCGTGAAATGATCCTTGCAGAAGATGTTGAAGGAAGAAAAAAGGCCCTTACCAAACTGCTTCCCATTCAGCGGGGAGACTTCTATGGGATACTGAAGGCCATGGAAGGATATGGAGTTACTATCCGTCTCCTTGATCCACCCCTTCATGAATTTGTTCCCCACGAAGATGCAGCCCAGCAGGATATGGCCAAAGAACTCGGCATCTCCGTTGAGGATGTAAAGGCAAAGGTTGAATCTCTCCATGAGTTTAATCCCATGCTTGGTCACCGTGGTTGCCGTCTCGGTGTGACCTATCCGGAAATTACCGAAATGCAGGCCCGTGCTATTTTTGAAGCAGCCTGTGACCTGAAAAAAGAAGGCGTTGACGCAAAGCCTGAAGTCATGGTACCCCTTGTCGGAACCGTCAAAGAGCTTAGCATGCAGAAGGGCATCATTGTTAAAACCGCTGAAAAGGTAATGGAAGAAAAGGGCATCAAGGTGGAATACCTGGTAGGAACCATGATCGAGATTCCCCGGGCTGCCCTTACTGCCGATCTCATTGCCACTGAAGCTGAATTCTTCTCCTTCGGAACCAATGACCTGACGCAGATGACCTTTGGCTACAGCCGTGACGATTCAGGGTCATTTCTTCCTGAATACGTTGACAAGAAAATTCTGGCAGCTGATCCATTTGCGGTTCTTGATCGTGAAGGTGTCGGCCAGCTGGTAAAAATGGGCGTAGAAAAAGGCCGGTCAACCAAGAAAGACCTGAAGGTCGGTATTTGCGGCGAACATGGCGGTGAGCCAAGCTCAATAGAATTCTGCCACATGGTAGGACTCAATTACGTCAGCTGCTCACCCTTCCGGGTGCCGATAGCCCGTCTTGCAGCAGCACAGGCAGCACTGAACAACAAGTAACTGAAAACAACAAGCTCCCGAAGGCGAGGATTGCCATCCTCGCCTTCGGGACGCATATACCAGAAAGCAACAGGGACAAAACATGAAAAAACTTCCTGCACTTATCATTTTACTTTTTACCGCAACCATACTCCATGCCAGTTACGATGAAGCGGTCAAACTTTTCCAGAAAAAACAGTACCAGGCATCACTTAAAATTGTTGCCGAAAAACTCGAAGTTGATAAGGATATGGAGCCTGATTCTCCCAATTACAAACTCCGTTACCTTGCTGCTCACCTTCACTGGAAACTGGGAAACGCTAAATCAGTAATCGCTCACTTTAAACGCTGCATGGACATTAAAAAAGAAGCGGTCAATCCCTATATAGACCTGGCTTTATACCTGGTAGAACAGAAGCGCTACGGGGATGCTGAAATCTATATCAAGAACGGACTTAAAATCAAAAATGATGCCATGCTCTACTACCTCCTGGGACGTATTGCCCTTGAGAGGGGTAACCTGGGGCGGGCAAAAGCTCTCTTTGAAAAAACCAATACCATTGATCCTGAAATCTATGTCTCTTACAATGATCTGGGGATAACCCTGATGAAGCTCAAAAAATACGGTGACGCCAACACTGCCTTTTCAGTTGCCCTGGCCATTATGCCCCGATCTGCAGAACTTGAAAACAACCTGGGCATGAGTCTTGAGAAGATGAAAAAATACAACCGGGCCTATGAACATTACAAAAAAGCTAATGCCATCGACATGGAAAATAAAGACATCCTTGCCAACATGGTTCGGGTGAAAAAGAAAATAAAATAGTGAAGCCATGAAGAGTCGCACCCCCCTCTGGCTCTTCCCGGTTTTTATTCTTTTTTTCTTTCTGCCCCCCACCGGGGGCAGCAGCCAGTCACCGGGCCATGAAATCCGCCTGCAGATACTCGCCCGCCATAATATAAACAAATTGAGCCTCACCCTCAGGGAAGGCTCAATTTTCTCCCAGGGCAGAAACATCATCACCGGTACATTACCCGTCACCATTAACCTTGAAAAAAAAAGAATTGTGGTAAGGAAGAAAAAATCTCGTCTTCTTACGGGCCGTGAGCTTCTGATATCTTCTCAGGCCCCCATTGAAATAAAATTTTCTCATAAAAACCAAAAGTTTCGCCGCTTCTACCAGGGAAAAATTCAGGTATATGCAGAGAAAAACCGGCTCCTCCTGGTGAACATCACGCCCCTTGAAGTCTATGTTGAGGCAGCCGCACTGGCTGAACTGGGACCGGTTCTCGCCATTAAAGAGAGGGCCTGCTGTCCCGGGTGGCGCCGTGAACTCAAGGAAGCCATGAAAATTGTTATCCGTTCATATATTCTTCACATGAAAAACCGTCACGCCGATCCACGGTACAATTTTTGTGACCTGACCCACTGCATTCACTTCCCCGGTATCGGCGGTAGAATCCCGGGGGGCAAATCCCTTTCAAAGGGGACAAGAATAATTCTCGATGAAACAGGCAGTCCCCATGGTGCCTTTTTCCACGCCTCAAGCGGCGGCATCCTGAGCGGCCCCGAAATTTTCTGGCCGAAACACCGGGGGGGCAGACATTACCGCCGGGGACCCGATTCTCTTCCTGAAATAAAAAAAAATCTTTCATGGCGGTCTCCCCATGAATCATGGGAAACCCGCCTGAAGGCTCAACAAATCGAAAAAATCTTTCACACCAGAGGCCTCATATCGATAAAGGTCCACTACCGTCAAAAACGGGCTGCCTCCCTTGAGCTGTGTGCCCCCCGGAAGGTCTACACTGTATCAGCCGCCCGTTTCATGTCCCTGGTGGGAAAAAATCTCGGATGGAACAGTATTAAAAGCAATCTTTTTACAGTTGAAAAAAAAGGTTCCTTTTTTGTTTTCAGGGGCAGGGGCCTGGGTCACGGCATCGGCCTTTCCCAGTGGAGCGCCGGAGAGCTGGCATGCCGAGGCTGGAGGGCAGAAGAAATCATTTCATATTTTTATAATAACCCGGAGATTTCAGAATGGTCCGGGTCACACTAAAAACAACAGCAGGTATGACTGCAGCAGTAATCCTTTTTTTTACTTCGACCCATGGCTCTTCTGCCCCCTACCGGGAATTGTCTATTGATAATACCCACTATAGAATTTTCAGTGACGGCCATTACCGGGTTGCCCACAGAAACCTTCTGGTACTTCACCGGACCATACGACAGGCCCATACCTATATTTTCAAGCGATACCAGGTCCCCCTTCCCCCTTCTGTTGAAGTCGCGGTTACCACATCGT
>CAZPEK010000122.1:0-8013 GCA_964585555.1 uncultured Leptospirales bacterium
TCTGACACCGCCAGCAGCGCCAGAATAACAAGGGCTCCGAGATAGATTTCCATATAACCTCTTAATAATGTAAACAAATCAAAAATTATTTGCAAATTCAACAAATGCAACAATTCGTCACCGGATTTCGTCACCCGGGTTCATGTGTAATTCATCAATTTTTCATTAAAATAATATCAGCAAAATATAAAGATTTTGTTAAGAATTCAAAGGAGGAACCAGAGATCAGGTTTTAAGTTCAGGCTAAAGTATGCCGTAGATACCGCCTCAGAAAAATAACATCAACAGCGGCAGCCCCCAATGCCCCAGGCATATAACAGAGAAGGTCACTCCAGAGAAAACCATACCCGAGAACAAGCCCCCCGAGACGGGTTGCCCTTATTGAGTCAATCCAGGGGGCGTGATACAACTGGCTCAGTGCAACACTAAAAAAAATATGGTAAGGAAGAAAAGACGCCGCAGCTCTATGGTGGGAAGAAGAAAGGTCAGGCCGAAAAAAAGATCAGCATATCACCTGCCCAATATGGACAGGTGATACAATTCTATTTCCACGAAACCATAACATTATTCCGGGTCGGCATTCGGTGATACTTATACTTCGGGTAGCCAACCATCATCGCGCTGTAACAGACCTGACCATCCCCAAGACCGAGGGCCTCTCTCATGGGAGGAAAATGCTGGGCAGCGACCTGAAAGTAACCGGCCCAGCATGTCCCGAGACCGAAAGACGGGGCGGCAAGCTCAAGGGTTGTCATGGCAATCGTACAGGCAGCCGGGGCCGTAGGATTCAACTTATGCCCGTAGTTGAGCACCACATGAGGAGCATCTCTGCATACCGTATCGACTCCCGAATCCCATGCCCCGATGATAAGTTCAAGGTGCATTGCTGCTGCCATCTGGGGCTGTTCTTTTACCATATACCGCATCCAGTCGACAACAATGCCGGTCAGCCTGTGAAGCTCTTCCTTATCATAAATCACTGACCAGAGCACCGGCTGCATGTTGTGACCCGAGGGGGCATAGTGAGCAATCTCCAGCAGCTTTTCAATTTTTTCTTTCTCTACAGGATCTTTTTTATAGGTTCGTATTGATCGCCGGGAACGGATAAAATGTTCTGCCTGCTTTTCATCAAGGAGCAGTTTTTCATCAACCGCAAGACACTGGTCGGGAGAAAGATTCTGATGGGTCAATGCCGCGTCAGGGCATACGGCTACACAATGGCCGCAATTGATGCAAAAAGGGACAAGCGCCTCAATCGCCTTTGGTTCAGGATCTTCTTTGCTGTAAGAAATTATTTTTATAGGACACTCAGCGGCACACCGACCGCATTTGCTGCATTTTTCCATGTCAACGGTAAAAAGACTCATGTAATTCTCCCTTCTATCTGTTATTCGAAGCATCCTGTTCACAATATCATCAGGAATACAGGGCTGCTTAAATCTGCTGTCATAGTGATAAATTTCCACAGTGGGGCTGACATGCAAGGCTTTTTTTGGCTAATACCGGTAATAAAAAAAGTGTGCGGATCCCTGCTACTGAAAAGCAGACAACTTTAAAAAGGGGGAGGAAGTAAAAACAGTCTTCCATCTGCAAAAATTTCAAATTAAAATTTTAATTGAAGTTTTGAAGGATACTTCTATAATTATAATTATTCATTAAAATCCAAAAGACTCACCAGCAGACAGGAGTTAACAGGCATGAATCAAGAAAGACATAAAACAATTCTCCTTGTTGAAGATGATCCTGTCACCGCAAAAATTGAAACAAAACAATTACAAGAATACGGATACAACATAATCCATGTCAGGAAAGGTGATGAAGCAATTAAAACTCACCGTGAAAGCAAAAATCCAATAGACCTGATCCTTATGGACATTGATCTTGGATCCGGCATTGATGGGACTGAAGCATCAGAGATAATACTGAAAGAACATGATATACCGATTTTATTTTTATCAAGTCATACTGAATCAGAAATCGTCGAAAAAACTGAAAAAATAACCTCATACGGGTACGTGGTAAAAAATTCAAATATTACCGTACTTGATGCCTCTATTAAAATGGCCTTTAAACTTTTTCAGGCTCACCAGGAACTTAAACGAAGTGAAAAAAAATTTCGAGTAGCCTTTACAACAAGTCCTGATTCAGTCAACATCAATGACATGGAAGGCCGCTATGTTGACATAAACGAGGGCTTTACGCGTTTAACCGGCTATACAGAGGAAGATGTTTTAGGCGTTCTCTCATCAGAAATCGAAATATGGACTATTCCCGAAGATAGAGAATTATTAATAAAAGGACTAATGAAAAACGGAAGAGTCGAGAATCTTGAATCAGTTTTTAGATGCAAAGATGGCAGTTTCAAGACGGCCCTGATGTCAGCTCACATTATTGAAATCAACTCAAAACCTCATATTTTATCAATAACAAGAGATATCACTGACATAAAGCATACAGAGAAAATGATTCAATTAAATGAGACAAGGCACCAGAAGATGCTGTCCAATACATCTGACGTAATTTCGATTATGGACAGGGATGGAATTACCCAGTATATAAGTCCAAATATTTTTAAATTATTCGGATGGCATCCCGAAGATCTTATCGGGAAGGCAGGAATTGTTCCCTGCCATCCCGATGACAGGGAACAAATTAAAAATCAATTTTACAGCCTTCTCAAAAAAGAACACGCTGAAACAGAAATAGAATACAGGCATCAACATAAAGATGGGACCTACAAATTTATTCATCTTTCAGCAATTAATTTAATCGATGATCCTGACATCAATGGCGTACTGCTGAATTTTCATGATATTTCAAAAAGAAAGAAGGCTGAAGAAGAAATTACTAATCTCTTAAGCGAAAAAAATTTGCTTCTCAAAGAAGTACATCACCGCATCAGCAATAACATGAATGCGATAAAACATCTATTGCTCCTGGGATCTGAAGATGTGGGCACACCTGAAGCAGCCTCAATTCTAAAAGAAGCAAGCAGCCGGATTGACAGTATGTCAATACTCTACAATAAACTATACATGACAGAAAACTATACCGATGTATCAATTAAAAACTATCTCTCAAATCTTATTGATGAAGTTGCCTTGATGTATCCGGACAAAAAAATGGTTGCCATTAAAAAGAAAATTTCAGATTTTCCTGTTAACCCGAAATTAATTTTCTCCCTCGGGATAATGCTACATGAAATGTTAACCAATACAATGAAGCACGCTTTCCCCGGCAAACCGAATGGCTTAGTAGAAGTTTCTGTCGACAAGAATGAAAATCATGTAACGATTATTTTCAGGGATGACGGCATAGGATTACCCGGAACCGGTAAAAACAAAAAAGAAAATGGCTTCGGCCTTGAACTAATCAATATACTGACCAGACAGATCAAAGGAACCTGCACGATTCAAAATGAAAATGGAACAAAATTTATTATAGAGTTTGATCTACCGGATAATTTTTAATTTCTTTTTCATAAGGCATATCGGAGAATATCCTGAAGCTTTTTTTCTGACAGTGCAACAGGATTCCCCTTCATGCTGCTGGCCCGCATGGCGGCTGCAACTATTTCATCAAGATGCTCGAGGCCAACACCATAATTCGACAGACCTTTGATCTCGAGATGTTCACACAGCGACTCAAGCCATTGTATGCCCTCCCCGCAGCCTGCATTAGAATTACCGGTGATCAGCCTTGAGATCTCTTCAAAACGGCTCTGAAGCTCCTGGTTTTCGGAAGCGGCCTCAATGTTTGCCTTAAAGACATGGGGCAACAGTTTACCACAGACAACCCCGTGGGGAACAGAAAACATCCCGCCTATGGGGCCTGCAAATCCATGAACTGCCCCGAGCCCCGCGTTCGCCAGGGCCAGGCCCCCGAAAAGACTTGCAAGGGCCATATCACTTCGAGCCCCGGCATCAGCTCCGTCATCAAAGGCCTTTTTTAAAGATCCTGCGGCCCGTTTAATTCCTTCACGGCAGAGGGCATCGATTACGGGATTTGCTTTTTTTGAAACAAAGGGCTCAATAACCTGGGTCAGGGCATCAAGACCGGTCGAAGCGGTAATATCAGGTGGTACCGAATGGGTCAAGACCGGATCAACAATTGCAAGATCTGGAATCATATAAGGACTTCGCATGCTTACCTTTACACGATGTTCCCTTGAAGCGAGGACGGCATTTTTGGATACTTCCGCCCCGGTGCCCGCAGTTGTCGGCACTGCAATAAAGGGAGCTGTTGGATTTTCTAGAGGTCTTCCTTCGCCAATTTCTTCAAGATAATCAAAAAGGTCACCATGGTTGGTCAGCAGGGCGCTGATCGCCTTCCCCCCGTCAATAACACTTCCCCCTCCTGCTGCCACCACCACATCACATTTATTGTCCCGGGCCAGTGCGGCGCCCTCACGGATAAGGTCAACAGTCGGTTCACCCGGTATGGAAAAAATTACCGGGGCGCTTTCACTTCCTTTCAATAATGCCTTTGCACGGTCACTCTTTGAACCAGTCACAAGAAACACACGGCTGCCATAGCGGGAGATTCGTTCAGGAAGCAGGGCGGCACTACCCTCGCCGAAAATAATTTCTCCGGCTGTGGCAAAAGAAAACTGCTGTATCATGGCATTCATAGTCAGCCCCAGCCGGAATCATCGGGATACACATTATTCATTTTCATGGCACGGCGTGGAGTGTTCATCATGGGAGCCACCGTATCGCGCCATGTCGCGTAGTGGGCCGTCTCTTTGTGCCTGCCAGGGTCCTCAGTTGTTCGGTATACCTCAACAAGAACAAACTGAGTCGGATCATCTACATCCTGGACCACATCGAACCGGGCAATACCCGGTTCCTGGATGCTGGCCGCCGCATTGGCCAGGGAGGCTTCTTTGAACGCGTCAATAAAGTCAGGCTTTACATCGATAAATACATGTACAATAAACATATGGATACCTTTTCAGAGTAATACTTGTTTTGATTTATCTGAAAGATAACAGGTTCACCGGGAAATATAAGTAGATCAATGTTACCTTTCAGCAAAAGTATTGACAAACTGTATTGTCATGCAAGACTTTTTTACCAGAAATACTATCATTTTAAAAAATAAAGCTGTAGAATCATTATACCATATCAGCTCAAGGATTGTAAAAACAAAATGAAAATAACCTTTGCTTCCATTCACATTGAAGACTCGCCACGATCGGTTCCCCTTGGAGCGGTAATGGTTGCATCTTATATAAAAAAGCAGCTAAAGGAACAGGTTGATATTGCAATTCTAGACTTCTTTCTTGAAG
This sequence comes from uncultured Leptospirales bacterium, assembly GCA_964585555.1. Classification (GTDB taxonomy): domain Bacteria; phylum Spirochaetota; class UBA4802; order UBA4802; family UBA5550; genus CAZHNW01. The sequence continues at coordinate 5,291 of CAZPEK010000122.1, forward strand.
ATGAGGCTGAAAAAATTATTGAGAAAATCATTAAAGAGAAGTCTGAATATATCGGTTTCTCAATGTATGTATGGAACAGAAACAGGATCCTTGAAATTGCAGATGCCGTGAAAAAATTAAACCCGGAAAGAATCCTTTTTCTTGGAGGACCTGAAGCAACAGCTGATTATGAACGACTCGCTGAGAACAAAGCAATTGATTTTATTGTCAGGGGAGAAGGAGAAGAGCTCACCGTGAAAGCCTTCGAATATCTTTTAAACGAAAAAGATATTTCAAAACTCGGAGAACATGTAATGAGTCCTATAGTTCCAAACCTGGATAATCTTGAATCACCCTATCTTGACGGGACCCTGAACCCCGATAACTACAAGGGCATTCTCTGGGAGTTGTCCCGGGGCTGTCCCTTTAAATGTGATTTCTGTTTTGAGTCGAGGGGTACCGCCGGGGTTCGCCGGTTTCCCCTGCAGCGCATTCAATCAGAACTGGAGCTCTTTCATGCCCGGGGCGTTGAACAGATTTTTATACTCGACCCGACCTTTAACTACAACATCAAAGCGGCAAAAAAGATGCTCCAGATGATGATTGCTACTGCCCCGGAGATCCATTACTTCATGGAAATCAGGGGTGAATTTATAGACGAAGAAATAGCCGGACTTTTTGCATCCCTGTACTGCTCCCTCCAGATTGGCCTTCAAAGCTCAGACAATGAAGTATTAAAAAACATTAACAGGACCATTGATCTTGAAAGCTTCGAAGCAAACATTCTCCACCTTCATGAAGCGGAAGTCACCTACGGGTTCGACCTTATCTATGGACTCCCCGGGGATACCCTTGAAGGATTTAAGCAGAGCCTTGACTTCGCCCTCTCGCTTATTCCGAATCAGCTGGATATTTTTCCCCTTTCTGTTTTACCGGGAACAGCACTGTGGGACACCGCATCTGGGCATAAGCTGAAGCATTTAAAAGACAATCCCTATACGGTCATTTCAAGCCCCGGATTTACCGAAAAAGACATGAAGGCTGCAAAAAACCTGGCAGATGCCTGTGATCTTTTTTACAACCAGGGCAAGGCGGTCCCCTGGTTTTTTATCATTATCAATGAACTGGGGATTACTCCCTCGGAATTTTTCTTAGAGTTCAACTCTTTTCTGCAGGAAACGAACATCAACGGTGATGACATCATCGGCCTGCAAAGAGAATTTTTAACTTTAATTTTCACAGAAAGAAAAAATATCAAATCCGGTCAACTGGCATCAGACATTGCCGCATATTTCAGTCACTTTGCTTTTTTGCTGGAACATGAAAAAACACCGTCGGAGAATACTTCAGGACTATACATTCTAAACCATGAATCAAGTATTGTCCATTTCCATCACAGCCCCGGTGAGCTCATCGAACTGGTTTTTTCGGGAGTTACTGACTTTGACGAGTTAGCCGAAATGGTTCGCGACAATGCTCACGATGCATTGTTCTTTAACAATAATGGAGAAATTGAAATCCGCCTTTTTTCAGATTCAGAAATAAAATTTTTACAACAGGCTGAAAAAGGACTTGAGTCGGCTCCTGGTGATAATGAGATGAAGGAGTTCTTTGATTACTGCCTGTCAGAAAGAATTATTGTAAAGGAAGTTTAAAACAATTTTAAATGCTTTCTGCCAAGGAGCCCTCTCCTTTTTTCAACTCTTAATGGGAGAGGGCGCGCCGAAGGCGGGGTGAGAGCATCACGAACAGCTATCCCCAAAAAATTCACCAATCAGCGCTGCCGACTCTTCAGGTTTTTCCATCGGTATCAGATGCCCTGCCCCTTCAACCATCCGGTAGGTTCCCTGCCCCATCATGGAAGCTGCCTTTTTCAAATCAATAAAGGCCCGGTTATCGCTGGTCTCCCCTTCCAGTACCAGTACCGGGGAAGTAAGTTTTTCGAGTAAAGGCCATGGATTACGGTGAGATCCCCCCATGAAAAGAGACGCCTCTTTCCGGGGATGACATGCCAGGGTAAGCCCCCCGCCGTCTCCTGAAATCATCCCGTACTTCAGGTAGAGCTCCAGCACCTCGTCGTCCCAGAGAGCAAATAATTTCTTTGAGCGGAGATAGTCCCGTGCCGCGTCATGGTCTTCCCAGAAGTTACGGCGCTTGATTGACTTTGAAGCAAGGGGATGCTGTTCAACCGAAAGACCTATTTCATAAATCTGGTCAGGCAGGTAGATTGGTTCAAAAAATACCATACCCCTGGCATCCTGTTTATGAAGAGCTGCAGCAAGGGTCATCACCGTGGCGCCCATGGAATGACCAACCAGGAAGGGAGCTTCAAAATCGAGACGCCTGCAGAATTCACAGAGATCTTCCCCCAGGGTAACCCAGGAGAGGCCGCCTGCCTCGGGTTCAGTGTCACGGTGGTCGCAGAAATAAGGCGCGATGACGCGGTAATCACCGCACAGCCTTCGGGCAACCGGGTGCCACAGCCAGGGAAGAAACCCCGTGGCATGAAGCATAATGATCACCGGACCTTCCCCCTCATAATATAAATATTCTATATCGTGATCACCGATATTCTGGGTTCTGATTTCTGGATCGTTCATAAAATATATTCCTCCAAGGGTAAGATATTCCACCACAGATACTCCTCAGTGGCAAGCTGAATTTACAAAGAAGCCTGACTTTCAATGCTAAGGGATTCAAGAAAACCTGCAAGCGTTTCATGTTTCAAAGTAAAGGCGACAATA
>CAZPEK010000122.1:8093-9625 GCA_964585555.1 uncultured Leptospirales bacterium
ACCATTACTTAAACTGGAACTCAAAGTAAATCGGAAGGTGGTCTGACCCCTCACCGGCATCACTTATAACCCTTGACTTTACAAACCTGATACTGTCATTATAAAAAACATAATCGAGTTTTCTTTCCGGACGCCCTGATGAAAAGGTATAATATTTTTTCTCATCAGAGATATAACGGGCTTCGGTTATCGCCGGTTTCAGGGACCCTTCAGCGAGAAGCATCTTAATGGTTTCATCATTTCGATAAGTATCTTCCGGGTAGCCTTCACAGTTATCAACCTTCGTAGCATTGGTGGGCACACAGTTAAAATCTCCCACTATAAGTACCGGTTTATCTTTAAGCTTTTTATAAATCTCAAGAAGGTAGCGGGTCTGCTCAATTCTATTGGGCATATCAAAGGCTTCAAGATGCACATTAATGATATACAGCTCTTTCCCGTCAAACTTTACCACGGTTTCCTGGACTACCCTGCTGAGGTAAAAGGCGTTATAGTAGAAAGGATTTGCCGCGGGGGCCTTCAGGTTGTAACGCTTCTGGCTGACAATGGGATACTTTGAAATGACCGCCTGACCTGAAAGCATTTTTCCATACTGTATTGCCGGGGGCCAGTAGGGAAAAGGTACATATTCTTTGCTCCAGTTGGCAAGAAACGCTGCATGAGGGGCTTTGATCGCATTGGCAATGTCCTTCACCTGGTTCTGGTAAAAGCTACGGCTTGAATTGACATCTATTTCCTGGGTGGCGACAAAGTCAGGATTAACTTTTTGAATCGCCCCAAGGAGCAGTTTCATATTTTTATTATAGGCGGACCGGTCAACCTCGATAGGCAGATTATTTGCCATCCCTGAACCAAACCCCACGTTATACGTCACAAGTGAATAGGTTCTCTTTTTTTGGTATGAGTTCTTCAGATGAGCCTCAATGCGGTAGATGCTCCCCTTATTGTAGGTTTCATCACTAATGGTTTTTGAGCTGGCCCAGAAATAAAAAAGAACAAAAGCAATGACACAGAGTCCCAGGGCCGTTGCGATAATTTTTACAATTTTCTTCAGCAGAGTTGCCATAGCAGATATCCTGTTGTTATTATTTTTTGCAGTAATCAACTTGCGTTTACCTTTCTACTGGGAGTTCAAGGCTTTGGATGGTATTCTTACAAAGTCAATTGCATGGAGCCAGACAATTCATTACTGTGGTCTTATTGTATTGACCTCGGCAGCCTTTTATTGCCTATTTAGAAGAAAAATCATAGCCGGCTTGCAGGCTTAGAAAGTTCCCCCATAACCATTATAAATGAGTCATCTTTTTTTAATTCCGTGTACACTATGAATTCCTTTAATATGAATTTATTATGGATATTATCAATGATTAAATCAATGTCCTTTCGCTGGTAGCGGATATCAGGCATTGATTTTATTATACCATGACAGTATTGATCAACTGTCATAATTAACAATATAAATGTTTAAATTTCAAGCTTCTTGTGATATACTACGTAGTTGGGTAAATAATCATAATATGTATATTATGAAT
>CAZPEK010000123.1:0-9541 GCA_964585555.1 uncultured Leptospirales bacterium
GCAGCAGGTTCGGGGAACCGTTCAGGCAGACATCCTGAAAGAGGACCAGGCGCAAAACACCTGTATTTTTTCCACTGAGTTTGCCCTGAAAATGATGGGCGATATTCAGGAATTTTTTATTCAGAACAATGTCCGCAACTATTATTCCGTTTCCATTTCCGGGTATCATATTGCCGAGGCGGGAGCTAACCCCATTACCCAGACAGCACTGACCCTGGCAAATGGATTTACCTATGTTGAGTATTATCTTTCCCGGGGCTTTCCGATTGATTCATTTGCCCCGAACCTTTCATTCTTTTTTTCAAACGGCATGGATGCGGAGTACTCGGTCATCGGTTGGGTTGCCCGGCGCATCTGGGCGATAGCAATGAAAGAGCTCTACGGGGGAAATGACCGAAGCCAGAAGCTTAAATATCACATTCAGACTTCAGGGCGTTCTCTTCATGCCCAGGAAATTCAGTTTAATGATATCCGCACAACCCTTCAGGCCCTTTTAGCCTTTTATGATAATTGCAATTCACTGCATACCAATTCATACGATGAAGCGATTACCACACCAACAGAAGAATCGGTACGCCGCGCCATGGCCATTCAGCTTATCATTCTCAAGGAGTTTGGTCTCACGAAAAACGAGAATCCCTGGCAGGGATCATACATCCTCGAAGAGCTGACCGAGCTGGTTGAAGAAGCGATTCTTGCTGAATTCGAGCGCCTCTCACAGCGTGGCGGTGTACTGGGAGCCATGGAAACCCAGTACCAGCGGGGTAAAATCCAGGATGAATCAATGGTTTATGAACACCGAAAACATACCGGCGAACTCCCTATTATCGGTGTCAACACCTACCTGAGCGAAAACGAAAAGAATCTTATTCCCGATAACCTTGAGCTTCGCCGGGCAACACCTGAAGAGAAGGATGAGCAGATTGACAACTGTCATGGCCAGCAGAAGGAGAACGAGGCACAGATCAAAGAAACCCTTGAACGTCTGAAACAGGTTGCCCTGGAAGGGGGAAACATTTTCGAGCAGATGATGGAAACGGCACGCTATGCCACCCTTGGACAAATTTCCCGGGCCTTATATGAGGTTGGGGGCCAGTATAGAAGAAACATGTAGTTTTGATGTATCAGAATCTTTAAAAAGATGTCCCGGAAGGGACATCTTTTTAAATTACTGCTTCGCTTCAAGGTCCACTTTAAATATTACCGGAGTAGAACTGCCGAAGGAATTTTTCTCATAGCGGATTGCCTTATAGACATTACCTTCTTTTATCCCGATTTTTTTAATCCAGGGCTTGTAAAGATTCATCCGGGACCGGTGGCTTAACTGAACATGGGTATCTTTCCATTTTTTGAACCGGTACCGCGAGGGGGCTGTCGGGTTATCGGGTACAAAGTCCATAAATATATCAGAATAGTTTTTTTTACCAGTGGGATTATATTGAGAATCCTTAATTTCGACAATTGTTACTTTTCCGGGAAAAGGATTGTAGTAGTCCCGAATATTGTATTTGCAGCCCTGGACAGCGAAGATGATAAAAATAAAAAGCATTATTTTTTTCATTATGTTTGCTCCTGAAATATATTTTCTCAAAATAATTTTTTACGGGCTTACCGGCCTGTTTCTGCCGCCGCGAAAAAGCTCCTGGTTTGAAACGTCAAAGGTCTTCAGGGACTTTGTATGTTTCAGGCTTCCGCTGGGATTAAAGACAACTTCCATGTAATGGAAAATCTTTGTGGCGCTCCTTCCCCGCTCAACTTCCCGGTACCAGAAGTTTATTTTAACTGACCGGTCTTTTAGAATTTTTCCTTCTGGTTTTTTATAGGCGGGCCGCCTGGCACCCCCGAAGACATGCAGCATGTCCCTCACAAAATGTCCGTCAAATTCATAGAGTACCCGTTCAGCCCATATCAGGGCGAGACTTATACGTTTTGCCTCGTCAGCAGTCTCCCATCCAGCGAGTTTCATCGCAGCGGCTACCTGCTCCTGGTGAGTACCAAATTTACTTCCTATATAAATTCCTCTCAGTGTCGCGCTGTGAGTAGTAACATGCTCACCGACAACAACCACTCCCGGGAATTCCTGTATTCTCAGGAGATGAACATATCGGGGAGATATTTTGTACTCTTCTTTGCGGGACAATTCCTGAGCTGCAATTTTTTCAGTAATTTTATTTGCTTCTTTTATAAATTTATCTTTATCTTCCATTTTTTGTCCCGCCTTTCCGGGATTGATGACTCCTGTAGCAACGATAAAAACCAGGAGACATAATAAACGGTAGCATTTCTTTTTAGCATTCATTTATTTCTTTTAAAAGGCTGAAATTTAAAAATTATCCGAATTACTGGTATTATAATTTAATAATAACACAGAAAATATCCAGTTAAAAATGTATCTCATATCATGATATCTCTTGACATTACTGTCCAGAAAAATATCATCTTAATAAATTTTAGTGATCGAGGTATTTCCATGAAACCAGCTCTTTGGTTTTCATTTGTTATTTTCTTTTTCTCAGCCTCTCTTTCAGCGGTCTCTCCTGAACAGCTGAACCAGCAGGGTCGTGACCTCTACCGAGCCGGAAAATACAGCCAGGCTGCTGCACAATTTAGAAAAGCCCTTGCAATGAATCCACGATACGGATGGGCATATTACAACCTGGCCTGTACCCTCGGTGCCATAAGGAAAAAAGGCAACATCTGTGAGCATGGCGCTTTTCTCAACAGTATAGTCGATTATCTTCAATTTGCCGCAAAATATGAACCGGCAGTAAGAAAAAAATTTTATAAAGATCCCGACCTGAATTCGATTCGCCATACCACAGGCTACCAGATTCTTCTTGGTTATTCCTTAAATAATCCTGCACACCTTAAGCTCATTTTAGAAAGGGTCCCTGTCTGGTACGGCCCCGCTCCAGGAGCGGGAAAATCTGTCAGCGAAATACGATTGATGAAAAACGGTAAAGTAAGCTACTGGTTTCTCAGCGCGACTCCCGACCACGATTCTGTCAAGGTGACCATGAAGGGAACCTGGCGTCTGAGGGGAACTGTTATAATTATTACCTTTGATAAGGCCTTAAGAGGAACGAGAACCTACAAAGGTCGTCTCAATAAACTTGGAGAACTTCGCTTTGAAGGGATCTACGGCAATTTTCTTGATATCCCCGCGGAGTGTGGCTCCTGATGGCGGGACAAAGCGACGGAGATAAAATTCTCCGGGAATTTCTCGAAACCGCTTCTCCGAAAGAGCGGCGGGAGCTGAACCGGCTTCTTGATGAGAGAAAACGCAATCCCATGAACCTGAGTCAGATGGATATCAGCGGCAGCGCTAAATCCATGGCTGAAGATCTTCAAAAGACCATGGGGCTGACCCAGGACAACATCCGGCGTACGGCAATTGACATGGTTATCCGTCTTGCCCGCCAGCATTCACCGGAAATCACCGATGCCGAACTGGCAGTACTGGTCAAAGAGATGGTACCTGATCACCGAGCCCAGGCAGAGAGTAAACTTCCCCCTGATTTATTACAGACCATGGTGCTTCAGTTTGTCACCTACAGTCTCGGAGAGATGCCTGACCAGGAACTCCGGGAGCTCCCTGAAGGATGGGCACAGAAGTACTGGTCTCATTTCCCGCCCCCTCTCCGGCAGATTATTTCAGACTTTTTAAAAAGTGGAACAGGAAGACGGGAATTCTGGAAACGGGTAAGCGAATACTTCAGGTAGATGCTCTGAAGCTTTTAACTTCCTGCAATAGTATTTATAAAAAGATTATCACAGAAACCCGTATTATTTACTTTTCTCCTCAGCCCTGGCGCAATGCTGTTACTGCTGACGACGCGTCGATTTTACCCGGTGCGTGAATCTACAGGAAGCACCGCGTCTCTGCTGGTGTTCCACAAAACATGAAGCAGTAAAATTGTTTGACATTACAGAAAATACAGCCAGACTACCGCTCTAATCATAAAATCTCATTAGACGAAAGGAAATCAATGAAAGCCAGCCTCCCCTATGGAAAGCATAAGCTGACGATAACGGTACCCGATAACACTTCGGTTATCACCGGTACCCCGACAGCTGCCGTGATCGATACGGTAGAGTCTCTGAAGAGGGCCCTCAGTAATCCATCGGCCGGCCCGCCCCTTGCAGACATCTTAAGTCCCGGCGACCAGGTGGTCATTACCCACACCGATATCACGCGGGCGACTCCGAACCATATTATTATACCTGTTTTGACATCATACCTTGAAGAGCATGGAATACCGGCGAAAAATATCACTCTGTTAAACAGTACGGGAACTCATCGCGCCCAGACGCAAAGAGAGCTTGAAGAGATGCTGGGAAAAGAAACTGCAGGGAAGTACCGAATAATCCAGCACGATGCGCTCAACGAAAAAGAACTTTTTTTTGCAGGAAGTTTAGAAACCGGTAATGATATATACATCAATCGGGCCTATATCGATGCGGATGTCCGAATCGTTACCGGCTTTATCGAACCACATTTTTTTGCCGGTTTCAGCGGCGGTCCCAAGGCGGTTCTTCCCGGCATTTCGGGTATGCAGAGTATTATGAAAAACCACAGCACCGCACATATTGAAAATCCCGCAGCCACATGGGCGGTAACCCGTGGCAATCCTCTGTGGGAAGAGATTGCCGCCGCTGCGGAACTTGCCCCCCCGGATTTCATGCTCAATGTAACCTTAGATGACTTTGGCGATATAACAGGAATCTTCACCGGCGAACTCTTCGAGGCCCATCGCAAAGGATGCAATTTTACCGCCGACCACGCAATGGTTAACCTTGAGCATCCCTATGACATTGTGATAACTTCCAACAGCGGGTATCCCCTTGACCAGAACCTTTACCAGACCATTAAGGGCATCAGCGCCGCCGCTTCTATTACCAGGCCGGGGGGCGCTATCATTATTGCCGCCGCCTGCAGTGACGGCATTCCGTCCCATGGTGATTTCGGAGAACTGCTGCGGCGCTTCACTGAACCTGAAGTTTTTCTGAACTTCCTTCACAAACAAAAAGAGCCCCGGCCTGACCAGTGGCAGATGCAGATTCTGGCCCACCTCGCCCTCCGGTACCGCATCTTTATCTACAGCGCGGGACTGCGGGAAGAGAAGCTCATCACTTCTTTTTTCACCCTTATTGAAAACATAGAGGATACTCTTAAAGAACTGGCAGCCGGCCCCGGGATGGATATTGCTATCCTCCCTGAAGGGCCCCAGACGATTGCTGTTACCACTCCGAAAATTTAAAAATGAAGATATCCGTAGACCAGAAGAAACTGCCCAACCAGGTAGGTACTCATTGTATAAATTCGTTCATTAGGGATTTCCCGGGCAAACTTGTTATAACCGTTAAGGGTATCAGATATAATGAAAATAAATGAACCTGCCATGGCAAAAGATACACCCTTGAAAGTCACACCGCCGAGAGGAAGAACTGTTGAAAAGCCCATAATCACAATGATTATAACATAGGCAGCAAAGGCCCCCAGAAGTTTCCCGGCATGGGGTTTAACCAGCAGAAATCCTGCAGCCCCCATTAAGATGTAAGGAAGAAAAAGGCCCCAGCCCAGGGAAGGAAACACATCACAGCCGGAAAATGAAGCGGCAAAAACCACAGTGTAGAGAACATGCCCCAGAAGAAATGCGGCAAGCCCGGGCTTAAAGTATTTCCGTGTTTTCTCCGGATCAGGAATCATCAGAAAAATATCACCAAGCCAGCCGCAAAGAATTGCCCCGGTCATCATCCAGTTAATGGTATCAGCACTGACACAGTAATAAGCGGCAAGAGAAACCAGCAGAAAGGGCTTGGTAGCATAGCGCACTGGAAGTTTTTTCATTGCCTCCCCAAGAAGATGGAGAAGGCTGAATAGAACAAACATGGTAAGAAAAATTGATTGCAGCATGAGAACCTCCAGTAAGCGTATCTACCCAAACTTAATGTTCATGGCAGGAAAAGGCAGGAAACATTGCTAAGGGATTCAAACTGCATCATCCTGAATATTATGTATATTAAGCATTCTATCTACAGAAGAAAGTTTGAGAAGAGCGACAACATCATTTCTTACGTTCGTCAAAGAGAATTCTCCACCCAGTGAGGAAAGTTTTTTCTGAGAAACCGCAAATAATCCTATTGCCATTGAATCGATATGGAGAACTTCATCAAGATCGAGAACTATATTCGTAACCCCTTCTTCGATTTCTTGATTAATCTTTTTCTTCAGTTCACCTGCATTCATGTAATCGATATCCCCGGCAACGATTACAATTGTTTTGTCCTTTTTCTTTTCTAATGTAATGTCCATGTATGACACCTCTTTTACTTATTGCCGGGAGACATTCTGCAGACAGTTATATTTCCCCGGTCACGAAGTAAGTCTTTATTTAATTTTAAAATCATCATACGTAGAATATATATCAATGATTTTATCAACATACGTTATTTTAAACAGCTGCCTGGTCTCTTTGTTCACATTTACCAGGCCCAGGCAATACCCCCATTTTACAAGATCCTTATGAGTGTTGACCAGAAGACCGATTCCCGATGAATCAAGATACGTTACAGCTGCCAGATCAATAATTATATTACAGGGAACCTCTTCTATCTGTTTGCGAAGGGATTCCTTTAACTGTGAAACGGTATAGATGTCAATATCACCATCCACCTTGAAGAGAATAAACTCTCCTTCATTTTGTTTTGAAATTTTCATGATACTTTTGTAAACCGCACCAGTAAAATGTTACCCTGCCTGACAGAGCCATACAGCCCTTCCTGCGACAGGTTTTAATCTCAAAAACCATCTCGGAGAAATGCTCTTCATAATAGACAATGTAATGAAAAGAGAAGCAGTAATCAAGCACTTTCAGCCCAAACAGGCTTTTTTGTTATTTTTCTGCCCCTTTAATATCAAGGAGCCTCTTAAAGGCGGGCCATTTTTTTTCGTCGATTATTTTCCAGGTCCCCCTGCCCCTTTCAGCATGTACTGCATCCTTTTTCAGATTTTTAACTGCACCGGGGACTGAATAGAGTATCATGATGGAAGTAAAGAAAAGGATGAAGGCGGCAATAAACCCGAACCGAAGGCCCGAGCCCCGTGGACTGGAAAAATCAAATCCGTATCCAATTACGATACCGGCATACATAATGGCAAAGAAAGCGGCATTTGACATGAGACTGATAAAAAATCCGGTAATCCATGAGCGATTGCCAATTATATCACCAAAAGAAATATCAATGCTGTGATCCTGAACAGAATCGGGCTGGAACTCCATGGTGTAGGTTCCGCTCTTAATATCCTCGACACTGGATACCTGAATGCTTTTGAAGTGATATGTTTTCATGATGAATTTTGTTTTCTGCCGGAAGAAACATTCTTCCGGCAGAGACTAATTATATTTTATTTTTAGGCAGTGGTGCGCCGCAATTCTTACATTTATCTCTTCCGGGAAGATTAGTAGTACCGCAGTAGGGACACTTTACCGGTTTAGCTAATTCTTTTTTTATCTCTTCCTGTTTTTGAACTACCTGCTTTTTCTCGTCTTCGATTTTTTTCTCAGCGGCAATTCTTTCCTCTACCCTGCTGACAACCCGGTCTAGTCCTGAGAGAGCAGATTTCAAGTCTGATATTACCATTTCAGTAAGGGTTTCAGCCTGAATGATAGAATCAACGGACTGCTGAATTTTATCCTGAGCATCCATTATTGCCCGGTCGGCATCAGAGATAGCGCGTTTTACACTATAGCGCTCATTCATTTCCATCTTTAGTCCCCGGGCATCAACCACTTTATCTTTAAGGGACTGAATTTTAGACTTTATGTCACCGAGATTACGGACAAAAAGCGCGTTGATAGCCTGGTTGGCTTCTTCCATCTTTTTTAACTTGTCTTCTTCTTTAGTGATCGCTTCTGCCGACTTCATTATCACTTCAGCCTTTTTCTTTACTTCTTGAAGAGAAGTCTTAAAATTAGAGTACTCATATGCCAGCTTTTCAATATTCTTAAGATTTCTGGCCCATGTCTTGGTTTCCGATTCAACGGTTTTTTTACATGCAACTGTCAGAAAAAGCAGTGCAGTTGCGAGAAGAGCAATCTTTTTCATCGTTTTCCCTCTTTATGTTAGTTTCTCCGGGCAGAGTGCCAGCAGTGACTTATATTCATATATGATTTTTTAAAAAGAGTCAAGAAAGAAAGAAAAAAAACTCAAGGACAAGAGACCTTTAATTTAGATGAATAATAAATGCTTATTTTTAATTGACTTTTAAAATTCCCTGTTATAAGAATTGATGATAATGACAAATTTGGGAAAAATCAAACAAACACCCCGGGGCCTCGTTGTCCTCTTGTTCCTCATACTTTTTTCATCTTCTCTCCAGGGTGCCGACAGGGCCCTTCTCGACAAGAATGATATCTATCCTGTTGAATTCTCAATTCACCGAGACACTAAGGGAGATAAAAAATATCAGGATCTTTTAAAATCAGAGGACTTTAAAAAGGCCTCTACTGATAATTTCGGGTTCACCAGCGATATTATCTGGGCGCGTTTTACTGTTGAGATCCCTGATTCGAGTCATAAATCATGGTTTATTGAAATCGGCTACCCTCTTCTTGACCGAATAGATGTTTATATTGCCGGTGACACCACGGTTCGCCACCGACACTATGGCGACACCATGCCCTTTAATACACGGGACATCAAACATCACAATTTTCTGATACGCCTCCCCAAGCAGGCAGGGAGCTATATCTGTCTGCTGAGAATACAAACCAGCAGTAACCTTAATATCCCCATACAGATTATATCCGAAGAGGGAATAATTGAAGAACTGAATGTTCAAAAAACCATATTTGGTCTTTTTTACGGCATTCTGATCATAATGATATTCTACAACCTTCTCCTGGCGATCTCCATGAGGGATATGGTTTATTTGTGGTATTCATTTTTTCTTATTTCAATGGCAATGGTCTCCCTGGCTCTCAATGGTTACGGCTTTCAGTATCTCTGGCCTGAAACCATGTGGCTTAACGACCTGGTCCCCCATATTCTGTTTTTAACAATTATTACAATGATCCTTTTTTCCAGACATTACCTTTCCAGCAAGAGAGATTATCCGACCTTTGATATAATCGTCAGGAGCTATGCAGCCTTATCGTTTTTAGGGTTGATTGCGGCATTTTTCCTTCCCTACAGTATTATGATAAAAATAGGCGCCGCGGCCTATCTGCCCCCGATTGTTCTGATAGTTTACCCCATGGCAGATTCCATTGTAAAACGTCTTCCCGTCAACAGGTACTATACTTTTGCATTCTCCATACTGTTTATCGGCGTAATCATCACAGTATTAAACCGATTCGGTTTACTCCCGAATAACTTTCTGACTCTCTGGGGCTTTCAGATCGGAACAGTCTTCTGTGTTGCTCTTTTCTCCCTCGGGCTTGCAGAAAAAGTAAACAATCTTAATCGTAATTTGAAAGAACTGAATGAAAATCTTGAGTGCCGGGTAACCGATCGTACAAAAAAACTCAATGAAGCC
>CAZPEK010000124.1:0-9517 GCA_964585555.1 uncultured Leptospirales bacterium
GGCAGGTGGCGTCGAGCGTGAGCTTGTTCACCAGCCGGCCCTCGTCGAAGAAGGGTACGAAGATCAGCCCGAGCGGCGGCTTGTCGACCAGTGATGATGTGACTGTTGAGGCTGTTGCCGATTCCTTTAACCTCAAGATTGTGATTGACGAGAAGGCAAAGAAAAAAACAATTAACCGGTTTACGCAAGCGGGACGAGAAATTAGTAGCTATGATTTCAAAATGGCTTCTGTTCCCAAGGGTTCACTTATTCTTGAAAATAAAAAGGGGCTTGCTCCTGGTTTTCTATTGCATACTGATGACAAGATTCTCATTGCCCTCCCAGGTGTTCCTGATGAGATGGAAGATTGTTTTCTTTTTTCTGCACGTGATCACCTGAAGAAATTATCCGAATTTCCTTCAGAGGAATATATTTTTCGATTTTTGGGAAGAAAGGAAAGTGAACTGGATGTGTTCCTGGAAACTTTGAGCCGCGAAATGTCATTTCAGTGGGGGATTACCGCTGAAATGGGCGTAATAACAGTTACTATATTTAATTGTTCCAGTACAAATGGAGCTAAAATCAGCAATTTTCTTAAAAAAGAATTTGATATCAGTATGTTATTGGAAGAAAATGTCACACCGGTAGATGAATTGCTTAACCTTTTAAAAAAGAACAGCTTTTCAATTTCTACAGCTGAATCGTGTACCGGCGGCCTCATAAGTAAATATATAACAGATATTCCAGGGGCCTCAGAGGTTTACAAAGGCTCTGTTATTGCTTACAGCAATGAAGTAAAACAGAGCATGGTGCATATCTCCGGTGATACATTAGAAAATTATGGTGCAGTGAGTGCCGAAACCGCTTACGCGATGGCAGAGAATATTTCATCTATAATGAAAAGCGACATTGCGGTTTCAACTTCAGGTGTTGCGGGCCCAGAAGGTGGTTCGCAAGAAAAACCTGTTGGTACAGTTTGCTTTGGTTTTACGCTTTGTGGAAAAACCTCATCTGTAACAAAAGTGTTCCCTGGAGATAGAAAAAGTATACGAATCCGATCAGCTCTCTTCGCTCTGGATTATGTGCGAAGATTTTTGAGAAATTTATGAGAAAATTTAAAATATATTCATTAATACTGGTAATCCTGTTATTACTGCCTGTTTTTCCAGCAGCGGCCGGACAGGAATATGGAGTATTCTACAAACAGGGTGTTGAAGCCTTTAATGCAAAAAATTATAATTCTGCTGAACTTTTGTTTCGAAAAGCAATTGAAGCGGATGATGCCGAAACCAGAGACCATGCATGGTTTTTTCTTGCCAGATCAATATACCATCAAAAAAATTATGATTCAGCACTTTATGAATTTAACAGTTTTTTAAACAAGTGTAAAACTGCTGAAGTCTGCATGCAATCAAGGTTTTGGATGGGGGAGACGTATTATAAACAAAATAAATTTAATAAAGCTATTTTTGAATTTAAAAGATTTATAAGCAACAGTAAGGATCAAGATTTAAATGCCCTTGCAAGTGACAGGATTGCTACTATTTACTATCGACAAAAGAGATACGATGAAGCTGCTATTGAGTGGGAAAAAGCAATAACTTCATCTAATGATAAAAATAAAAATGCCTGGCGAGTTTACAAAATTGCTGAGGCATTCTTTCAGAATAATAAATACACCCAGGCTCTGGAGAGAGTAAAACCTATACTTACATCAAAAGCAGATAAAAAAGTCATCGCCAGGGCGCGCATTATATCAGGACGCATCTACTTAAAACAGGGTAACCCGAGAAATGCTTTAATTATTCTTAATGGGATCCCCAGCCATCTGTTAAAAATTTCTCCTTACAATGATGCTCGTTATTTTAAAGCTCTCTGCTTTTTAAAACTTAAAAATAAAAGAGCTGCAAGATCAGAATTTGAACTTTTTGTACTCATTGGAAAAGATTCCCAATGGTATTATGATGCCCAATATGAATTGGGAATGATATATTTTTCACAAAAAAATTATTCCAAAAGTCTCAATATTCTGACCAGTGTGATTAAAAATACCTCCAAACCGGAAGTGAAATCAAAATCTGCTGCTGTAGTAGGTACGTTGTATTATAAAGACAAACCAGAGACTGCCATTCACTTTCTTGAACAGGCTCTTCCAATCGCCAGCAGTGTTGACAAAAAGAATATTTTATTTGTTTTAGGAAAAGCCTACCTTAAAGTTAACAAATACGATAAAGCGGGAGAGATTTTTAATAAAATTATAAATGATTACCCCTTTCATAAGGATATCGGCAAGGTTAAATTTTACATAGCAAGAGTTTATCTGGAAAAAAAAGATGTAGATGCGGCCCTTGCCATGTTTAAACAAATTCAGGAAGAAAATCCTTTTTCTCCTTATATAAAAGAATCAAACTTTTATCTGGGTATACTTCATTTTCAGAAAAAGGAATATAAAAAATCTGAATTCATTCTAAAGAAATATCTCAGAAGCGGTAAAATTGAAAACCCTTACGAAGCTTATATCCAATTACTGAAAATTTATCTGAATACAGAAAATATTGCAGCAGCCGAAAAAACAGCGAAATTGATTATGAGGCGCTATTCCAAAAGGGAAGCTAATGTTGATGTTATTTACAAGCTGGTGCAGTTGCTGAAAAGAAAAGATAAAATAAGCACATATTATACCAACTACCTGTTTGTTTACTTCCCGGCTTCCAATCCCTCTCTATCTGTTTATCTTGAACGAGGAGACGCATATTACCGGAAAAAAGAATACCAGAAAGCGGCAGATTATTACCTCAAGTATCTTTCAAATAATGGGGTCCTTGAAGCTGGAAGAGTTTTTTACAACCGGATTCAAGCTCTTTATAATTTAAAAAAATATACTGAAGTTCTTGCAATCATGAAAAAGGGTAAATACCCCCCAATGAACGAAAATCAGTGGCAGCAGATTCCATACCTGCTTGCGCGATGTAACTATACTCTTGGCAATCATAAACAGGTATACAACCTGCTGTACAATAAAAACATTAAAAAATTTCCTCATGACATACTTTCTATCTGGATCCGAAGTTCCTTCAAGATGGGAGATGCGGTATCAGCGAAAAAGGCAATGGAGCTTCTTACCGATAACAAGGAACGGTATTCCGAAGCTCTTTATTTTGCCGGCCTTTATCATATGGGACGAGCAGAACAGGACGAGGCACTGGGACTATTTGCACGGATACTAACAGAAACACCGGGAACGAAATATGCAGATTATGCAAATCTGTCTTTTGCCAAGGTTTATCTTTCTAAAAACCGTTATAAAGAAGCAGCAGAAAAACTTGAAAAAATAAAACTTCCTTCTCTTGAATCAGAAAAAACAGCTTATTTAATTATGTGTCTATTTAATCTTGAAAAGCATTTGAAGGCAACGGCTTTAACTTCCCAGAATATAAATTCTTTGCAAAAAAGTAAACACGGAGAGATGGTATTTAAAGCAAACATGCAGTATTATTTTGAAAAGGGAATAGTCAGCAGTTTTAAAAAATATGCTAATCTTCTAAACAGGTATAAGGGCTATCGAAATTATGTTAACTATCAATATGGACAATTATACCTGTCGAAGAAGGCTTATAAATCTGCATATTATTTTTTCTACAAGGTAACACTCACAAAAAATGACCTCTATCCCGATGCCCTGTATAACCTTGCCATGATTAACCTGTTTGTATTAAGAAATAAAACTGCTGCAGTTAAAAACCTTCAGAAATTAGTACAAAATGTAAATGGATCGGAATATGTATATAAGGCTAAAATTAATCTTGCTATCATATATTTTGAATCAGGTAAAAAAGAAACTTCCAAAAAATTACTGTTGGATATAATTAAATCGCCGAAAAGAAAAATATACAGTATCATGGCAGAAAATCTTATTTTCCAATATTTTCCTCCAGTTGAAAACAATAATTAACAGGAGCTTCAAATGGGAACCACTTTGAGAAAAATATCAGTTATCCATGGCCCCAATTTAAATATCATCGGCACACGGGAAAAGGAAATCTATGGGGCGGTAACCTTTGAAAAAATAAATGAAGAATTAATCCTGTGGGGAGAAAAGAATAATACCGCAATAAAAATATTTCAGTCTAACTCAGAAGGTGCTATTGTTGATTATATTCACTCAATTCGCGGCACTCATGATGGAATCGTTATTAACGCTGCAGCTTACACCCACACATCTATAGCAATCCGTGACGCATTATCGGCAGTTGAAATTCCGGTGATAGAGGTTCATCTTTCAAATATTTATAAGCGGGAAGAATTCAGGCATTTTTCATATTTAGCGCCGGTATGCCTTGGTCAAATTTCTGGATTCGGACACTACTCGTACATCCTGGCTCTTGATGCAATTTCCCGGCATATTGATTCTACTCATAGTTAATCTGTATCTGAATTAAACCGGACGATTCATTTAAATTTTTCTGTATTATACGCACTGACCCGGTCTTTTTAAGTTCATTTAGAAAAGCTTCCAGTTTTTGGCTTTGAATCGTGACTTCGATTTTTTTTGTATTTTCAAGTTTTTTTACAACAGCTTCAAATCTTCCGGCAATTTCCTTTATTGTAGAGACAGTATCTCTTTCCTCCAGTTCTTCGCTCAGGGGAGATGGTGCCGACTTATATGAATCAGATTTTGATAGTTTTCCGGATCCGGGAGCATATTCTTTTGCTGTATACAGTTTAGATTTTTTTGAAGATCTACTGGGTGCACTTTTGGAAGTCTTCCTTTCACTTCGTATATTTTCAAAAGCTTCATCTGCAGTATTTTGTTTTAATGCCACATTGTCCCTGACTCTCTCCTTCAGGGCAAATGATAGAATGACCGGTGATATTTTATTTGCTCCACCAGGGCTGTCTTTAAGCCGAGCGGTCTTTGTCATTTCTTTCATCTTATCCATGGGCGCCGGGGCAGGGGATTTCTCTGCTTTAAGCAGTTTTTTACCCGATCGCTTCTGATGGGCAGCAGGAATTTTCTCTTTAGCTGTTTCTATCAAAGGTACACTGTTTTTAACTGAGGGCAAAAATATAATGACAATAACCGCAGTTGCAGCAAATAGACCTGCAGCTTCAACAGCATGTCTCATCGTCAGCAAATCTACAATTTTTTTGAGACCATATTGAAAAGCAGAAACAGTATTTTCTTTATCGATCCGCTCATTGATAGAACGAAGAAGTGAGTCAGGTGCCTGCACCGGCTTGATAGATTGAAGGGCGCTTTTCAGCTGTTGTAATTCCCTGAGCTCCCGGGAGCAGCTGTCGCATACATTAAGATGCTCCCTGATCTCAGCGGATTCTTCCGGATCAAGGAGGTCATCAAGGTAGAGGGAAAGTTTGTTGTTTATTTCTCTACATTTCATTTCTCAATATCCTGCAGCATCTTCCTGAGATGTTTTCTTGCTCTGGATAATTTTGATTTCACGGTTCCATCTTTCATATTCAGGATATCTGCAACTTCATCATAGGTTCTTTCTTCAATATCCTTCATAATCACTATTATCCTTAAATCAACCGGCAAAGCCAGCACGGCCTTTTCGATTTTTGATCGTAACTCCTCGTTTAATGCGTCTTTTTCCGGATCATACCGAGAGTCTGATATATCCGGACTTGCACCCTGTTCTTTATTCTCATCACCGGCAACATTAACATGAGAGTACTCACGCCTGAAGTAAGATGATGTAAGATGATTTTTGCATGTATTAACGGCAATTCGATGTATCCAGGTGGAAAACTTTGATTTTTCCCTGAAGCTTTCAATTTTCCTGAAAACTTTAAGAAAAGTTTCCTGGGCACAGTCATTTGCAATATCATAATCACCTGTTATCCTGAAACAGATATTATAGACTCGATCCTGATGGCGGAGAACCAGTTTATTAAACGAGTCTCTGTCTCCTCCCTTTGCTTTTCGCACCAGGAGGAAATCTTCCTTATCACTCATTTCATTTATCAGTTTGTCTGTATTCATTATGACAATGCCGGGACAGGTTGCGATCTGTTTTTTTTAAAAAATTAAATATTTGCTGCAAAATATTATAATTGACAGTTTAGTTGTTTTCAGTGGATCGTCTGATAATAAATTATAATTCTTTTTCTTTTGCCTCCATAAACCATAAAAAGACTCAAAAAGCAAACTGTTTTCTAAAAAATTATTACCTGAGATTCCTGAATGGCTCCTCAAACTAAAGTATTTATCGCGGCTCTTATTTTTGGCTCGTCAGGAGCCTTTGTTAAATTCTTAAACCTGCCGGTTATAACTATTTCCTTTATACGGATGGCGGTTCCAACGCTGGTACTGTTTTTTTTCTTCCTTATCAAAAAAGAAAAAATATTTCCTCTCCATTATAAGCTGCTGTGTCTTGGTTCTTTTCTCAATGCAATAAGAATGATTTTTTATTTTACCGGGTACACCTATACCAGTATTGGAACAGCGGTTATTCTTTTATATACCTGGCCTGTATTTGCGGTTCTCTATAGTTATCTTTTTTTAAAAGAAAAGATAACCCCCCGCATTATTTTTTTGATGCTGGCTGCCTTTTGTGGTGTGGTGCTGATCTACAGTGAGAAGGCTTCAACGATAAACAGCAGCGAACTTGGGGGAATAATCAGTATTCTTTTTTCAGCAATGGTGTATGCGGGGACAATTATTATTTTTAAGTACAAATCTGAAGATGTCAGCAACTGGCATATTGTTTTTTTCCAAAATCTTGCCGGGGCATTAATTTTTTGTCCTTTTGTATTTCTAACAGGTGACTGGCCTGATATCCAACAGACCGGTATTGCAGTTGCCTATGCTTCTCTTATAGGTCTTGTCGGTTTCGGTCTTCTCTTTTCTGCTTTGAAGCAAATTTCCGCATCAAGGGTATCAATTTTAAATTACATGGAAGTCATCAGCGCGGTGCTACTGGGAGTTGTTCTATTCGCTGAAAAAATAACCGTGGGCACCGTTGCGGGGGGAGGGCTTATCATGATCTCGGCATATTTTATTAATCGAAAAGGATAAACTTACGTAAGCAGTTTTACCAGAAGTTGATTGATTTTCAAATAAACTTCATGGTGAACTTTACTATTATAATGTATTTCATCAAGCCAGTATTCTTCGAAAAATTCCAGATCTTTATAGGGATCAAAAAATAAAACATGTGCATGCCCTTCGGCTATATCTTTTAAAATTTTATTGTAAAGGAAGATTACTTCTTCAAAGAGGGGGCTTTTAATCTTAAGGGCCTCGGCAGGAGGGGCAAGGGCCATTAGAATGACCCGGGTATTTATAAGAACAGCTCTTTCACAGTAGCTGCTGATATTACCACGAAATTCCTCTGGTGATGTATCAGATTTTTCAGGAGAGCGAACCCGGTGTTTTTTTACCCATGCAATATACCTTTTCCTGTATCCATGGGGAAGTATATTGTTTAAAAAATAATGCTCAAAGCCCTGTTTCTTAAAAAGCCTTGGAGCGCTTTCTGTTATTCCCATTTGAAGTATTGCAATATCCGGTGTATAAAGCTCGAGAGTGTCCACGCCACTGCCGCCGGCGGTAACAAGCTTAAAGGTTGAAGCTCCTCTCTCTGATTTATCTATTATATCAGAGAAAGGATTATTTTTTTTCAGGAGTCCAATCCAGGTCTCTTCGTAGGGAGTTTCAAGCCTCGGCAGGGAAATGGAATCCCCCATGATTAGAATCCTGGGACCCGAAGATAAACTATTTGCCACCAATTATTTCCCTGGTAAGGTCCATGTAATCTTTTGCACCTTTACTTTCAGGTTTATATTCAAAAATTGTCTGTCCCCAGCTTGGGGCTTCCTGAAGTGAAACATTCTCCCTGATAATAGTATTAAAAAGTTTGCCGGGAAGTCTTGCTTCTGTCTCTTCGATAACTTCCTTATTAATTGTTTTTGTCGCGTTGTACATGGTACCTATAATACCGGTGACATCAATATCTTTGTTCAGTCTCTTCTTAACCATCTGAACGCCTTCGAAAAGATTATACATCCCATGGAAAGGAAGAAACTGGAGCTGCAGGGGAATAAAAATTTCCTGTGCAAAGGCAAGGGCGTTAAGTGTGAGAATGCCGAGTGATGGAGGACAGTCTATGAAAATATAATCGTATCCTTCAAGATCAGCCATGGCCTCTTTTAGTAGAAATTCTTTAGCCGGAAAAGGAAGAAAATCAAGATCCTTCAGATCAGGCTTGGCCGGCAAAAGATCAATACCTTTTCGATCTATGATGATATCCTTGTAAGATAATTCCCCTTTAAGTACTTCAAAAATACTGTGTTCTATTTGATGAGGATTGATCCCAAAGTGATACGTGGACTGGGCCTGATGATCGATATCAATAACCATTACTTTTTTATCAAGCTTCTGCATTGCTGCCGCAATATTTACGGTACAGGTTGTTTTCCCAACACCACCTTTATTGTTGGATATAGCGATAATTCTCATTGCAACTCCCGGACTCTCAATTTGTTTTATTTGTCAAAAAGTTATAACTTTAACAAAGAATTTATATCATTTTAAAATTGTTACGTGAAAACAGCGCTGCCGTTTTTCAAGGATTACATATAAGTTACCTGTATCCTGCAGTCTTATTAATGTTTCAGCCATTGCCGCTTTAAACTGCCTTCTCAGGGCTCCCCCTAAAAGATAGCCGTACTGGCTGCACAGGTTATCCAGTCGGGTAGTGTCAGTAATAAAGGATTCTTCAGGTTTATCAATAACAACAAAGTATTCATCAAAGAAAACATCAAAACTTATACCAAAGGCATGACTGGAAAAAGCGACTGCATTCCGGTTACGTTTTCTCAAAGATTTCTGATAGTCCCCCCCCCTGAGAGCCGAGGTGACCGCAAATTTAACCTTTCCCTTAAAACCATGTGATGCGAGGGTTTTTTGAAATTCCTTTCCCAGATTATCGAGCCCCCTGATGGCAAAATCTCTCAAATACCTGTTTTCCCGGGGAAGATTATAAAAGTAAAACAGGGAATTTTTATCCCGGGTTATCTTTACAACCGTCTTCTCATTTTTCTGCTTTTCGATACTTTCTCTATTAACTGCCGCTTCTAAATCCATCTCTTCAGCTGCCTTGAGATGATCTTGCAACAGGTAAGTTCTCAGCTTCTTTGCTCTCTGATTATTTATATAATCAGAGTAAATGGGAAGATTCTGGTACCCCTGTTCCCTGAGAACTGAAATTTTTTCCAGTATTATGCCGAGGTCTCTGCTGTAACTCATTCTGACAGTATATGCAGCACCGAGAATACCCCCTGTCAGCAGGAGAAGCATTATGAGTAAAACAATAGTATTCTTATTTTTCATAGTCTCAGTGCAATAGCTTTATTAAAGTAATATTTTCCCACGGCACAAAAATGTCAACATCTTTACTTTAATGCCCCGGGCGTATCATTACCTGAGAAAAGCAGAGGGATTAAGGGCGGTTCTGCCTCTTCTCACTTCAAAATGAAGGTGAGGCCCCGTTGACATGCCGGTTGAGCCGACTCT
>CAZPEK010000125.1:0-1344 GCA_964585555.1 uncultured Leptospirales bacterium
AGCGTTTTGCCTGCGGCTTCCTTCAGATTCCACCTCACGGTGGACACCCTTGCCGTTCAGCTAACTGTTCCCCCTGTCGGGTCAGTAAGGGACTTTCACCCTCAAGTGGATGCGCCCTGCCGGGCGCACCAAAAAAAAAAGCCAGCCTAGTGGCTGGCACTTCCCTTTTCAGGATATATCCCCGCATCTCGTATCTCTTCAAAATCAGCGTCAGTAAACCCCTTCTCTCTCAGGTCTTCTGTTACTATTGCCATAATGATATCTTCCTTCCTGAAATCCGCCGGCAGCTTCCGGATAAAGCGTATAAGATTCTTTTTTGCATTATTCATATCGTCCTCCATACATTATAAACGAATGGAAGACGGAAAAAATTAAGTTTTTTTGGTTGAGGAAGTTAATCCCGGACCCGGCATAGATACCAGGAGAGAAATGAACTCACCGGCACCACTTCAACCGAAAAAAAGTATTCTTCCATTTCTTCAGGAACAGCTTCTACAAAATTAAAATAATCACTTCCTTCAAACTTTTCAATAGTATCGATAAGACAATGCCTGTAATCGTTAAAATCCTGAAAAAGGACCACCTTTTCAGCGCAACGCCGAGCCTCAAGATAAAGACAAATTCTCCTTTCGCGATTCATGCCATGGGCCACAAAAGCGGCACTAACCATATCAAAAGATTTATCTTTAAAGGGAAGAGCGGCTGTTACATCTCCCACCACCGAGGAGAGGCCCCGCTGCCGGGCATAGCGAAGCATTGGCCATGATCGATCTGTTGATGTCACAGTGAAGCCTTCGTCCCTGCAGGCCGCTGCCAGGGCCCCGGTGCCGCTCCCAATATCAAGAATCGACGAAATATCAAATTCTGCCAGGTGCGCCAGGTTACCATGAAGAATCTTCCGGTAATACCGGTACTGAAGCGGAAAAAAAAGATTATAGATCGGGGCTACTGCATTAAAACTAATAGCACTACCCCCTTACTTCAGGTTGTACTTCTGCTTCAATTCAAGTTTTTTTTCTTCCGGCACTGAAGCCATATATGATTTCCATCCAGGACAAAAACCGATATGCCAGCGCCAGAAACGACCGATGAGAGACTGAGGGTTTTTGTCGTACTTTGCCCGGAGCTTACAATGTTCGCAGTTTGAAGTTTCCATTAATTATCACCTCAAAAGATTTTCCGGTATATTATAATGGGCTTCCCGACGGGTCAAACAGTATTTTGAAAGTACACTCTTCTGAAACGGGAACACCGAACCCGCCCTGTCTAATTACTGCCAAAAATAAACATCCCAAAAAATGATAAAGGGAGGCGTCATGCCTCCCTTTATGCTTTTGTTTCCGG
>CAZPEK010000125.1:1442-9234 GCA_964585555.1 uncultured Leptospirales bacterium
CCCGGAACGGATCTGCCTGAGCAGTTCCTTTTCTTTAGGATTTTTTTTCATTGCCTTCACCTCCGGCATGTATAATAACAATATAGTAAATAGTAACTAAAAATACAATGCTTTAATTATCAATATCTAATTGACATTTAGCTTCATGTCATACAAATAGAAACAACTATTCAGGAGAATCACCATGCTTGACCTGCCGCAGCTCTATAAAATACTGGCAATGTTGAGTGGCGTATTCTGGACCGCCGTCTACATCATGATTATCCGACGAGGATTTATTGATAAATCCTACGGCATGCCCATAGCCGCTCTTGCCCTCAACATATCATGGGAGCTTATTTATTCTTTTATAACCCCTGCGCCGGCGCCCCAGCGCTACATCAACATAATATGGTTCCTCTTTGATATTGTCATCATATACCAGGTATTTAAATACTGGAAAGACGACTACGGCACCCTTTTCACCAAAAAGAACTTTTACGCATTTTACTCTCTTCTTCTCATGACAGCCTTTTTCGGCGTTCTCTTTATCCAATACGATGCTCTTCTGGTAATAAAACCGAAACCCTACCCCCTCGGCATGGGACGGGCCTACAGCGCCTTCGGCATGAACCTCATCATGTCAATCCTCTTTGTGCTTTTTATTCTCAGGAGAGGAAATCTTTCAGGACAGTCTCTATATATCGCCCTTGCCAAATGGATCGGCACAATTTTTGCGGACATCCCTTTTATCCTCTATCCCGAAATGCCGGGAACACCGGGGGCCGGGGAGCTTCTCTTCCCGTATTTTTATATATCTATTTTTATTTTTGACCTGCTCTATGTCATCATCGTCTACCAGAAATCAAAGAAAGCAGGCATCAATCCATGGAAACGAATCTGATTCCAGGGGAGAATGAGTCCTCAGGCCCATTCTCCCCCCGGAGTTCTTTTTATTACATAAGGCCATGAAAACCATTACATCCAGAATTATCTCCGCTGCCGGCATACATGACCAGAATACCCTGACCTCGACACTGGTTCTACTCTCATCAAATTCAATCATTATCGCCGGCATTCTCATCCTCGACTGGCAGCCCTGGCTGCTCCTTTTCATAATCTGGAGTGAGGGCATTATAATCGGTGTAATTAATATTATCAAAATGACCATGGCGGGAACAACCAGCGAAGAAGGTTCCTTCTCACCGGGAGGCGTTATCCTGTCTCTCTTCTTCTCACTCTTCTTCACCATCCACTTTGGCCTCTTTACGGCAGCCCACGGCTTCTTACTTCTTGTACTGGTTCTTTTTTCTGGACTTGCACCGGGAACCGAAGGAATGATCGAGGCGGGAAAAGACATGGGAGAAGCCATCTCTACTTTTTTCAGTTATGCCGAAGCCTATATTTCCCGGATAGATTCCCCTTCCTCTCTCATAAAAAGTGAGTTCACCGCCCTGACGGCCCTTTTCATCAGCAGAAGCACTTCCTTTCTCATTCACTTCATTGGCAAAAAGAAATACCGGGATCACGGTTCTGCTGATTTTTTCGGCACCCCGTACCGGCGCGTTGTACTGATGCATGTTGTTCTCATCGTTGCGGTGGGTTTAATTATTGCGGTTCCCCACGGGGACATGACGCTTCGTTTTTCGACAAACATGTTCATCCTTCTGGTAGTACTAAAAATATTTTTTGATGTCCGCGGTCACCTGAAAGAACACGGGCAGCCCGAAGATACTTCATTGCCCCAGAAGTAATCCTTGAACAAAAACAGTTTTTTGTAAAAGGAAGTTTACGCTCTATCCAAATAACCCCCCCGAAGAATTGATCTTTAATATCCGCAATAATCCTTGACAAGGGCCTGCCTTATAGCTACAATTATGAGTAATATAAAATGTATATTAAAAAAAATCGGTCACTACATGACAAATGATTTATTTACCATGGCCCTGGAGGAGAAAAAGATTGTCTCACTCAAGATGGGCCAGCATGCTGTCGTCTCTCAGGACACGGCATTCCATATAATTCTCGGCCCCTGTTCATCTGTCGTTCTCTGCGGCATTGACCAGAATGACAGGGTCTGGCTCGGTGCCAATCACATGATACGAGCACGGGAAGAAAATGTTGACATGGCCCTGAAAGAAATCTCTGAACTCCGGGGTGCCCTTCTTGACAAGAATGTTCAGGGTGTCAGCTGCCTCGGAGTGTTCGGGGGAAGTTATCGCGAAGCAAGCCTCTCGCGCAACATGGCGCAGAAAAACATAAAAACCATTCTCGAAACCCTCAGTCTTTTTTACCTTCCGGTGGAGGTTTTTGAAACCGGTTACAGCCAGGACCTGTCAATTCTCTATTCTGAAAAACGGGACAGTTTTCTCATAAAAAAGACCAATCTTGAAGAGGGGAAAACCCGCATTTCGATGATTCCCGGGAATAAAATATTACTCAAATAGCGGCATCGCGGATTTACGGCGTCCCTGTCTGAAGGCCCTGACAAACCGGTCACGGTATTTCACATTGGGTGGAATTGTCAAAAGTGATGCATACCCTTCACGAAGAAGCTTTTCATTCAGCATTTCGCCGCCGGGCAGATAAAGATAGCCGAGAAGACGGCGGTACCGATCCCGGTGCTGCACATCAAATTCGACAAAGACAATCATATCCTTTTTAAGAAGACCTTTAACGTAGTCCTTCGCTTCCTTACCCCGGCGGATAACGTCCTCGAGGCTTGAGGCCATCCGATCGGCCTGGCGCCAGGCCCGGCTGTTTCTTCTCGACTCCGGTGTGTCGATACCGATAAGTCGAAGCTTTTCATAGCGGCCCTGAAGCGTTATGCCCAGGGTATCGCCGTCTATAATTTTTACCACCACGGCCCGTTCCGCATCAAGAGCAAAACTTCCCGTGTCCATAAAAAGAAAAACAACAGCAACAGTAATTATTATTTTTTGCATAGAGAAGGATACTATACCGGGTCTATCAAAGGCAAGGCCTTTTCTTCCTTTTCCCCTGAACCTCAACCATGATGGTAAAGGAAGTCAGCGATAAAACCTTGACAAAACAGTGTGTTTTTCGATAAAAAGTCGAAACCGTGACCGGATTCTCCGTGTCGACCTTGCAAAAACAGATCACAATAATAAAAGTCCCTTTCATGCCCTTCGCCGGGACATGAAAACAAAACAGGGGTGCCGATGAAAATTCGACGATACCGAGAAACTGACTTCAACGAGGTGCTTGACACAATCAATGATTCTGCCCGGGCATACGAGGGACACATCCCTGCCGACTGCTATCACGCTCCCTACATGACCGACTCGTACCTGGCTTCAGAAATTAACGACGGCGTCGAATTCTACTGCACAGAAGATAATGAAAAAATAACCGGTGTCATGGGGATCCAGGACCGGGGAGAGCTTTTTTTAATTCGTCATGCTTATATAAGAACATCGATACGAAGAAGCGGAGTTGGCTCCCGGCTTTTGAAAAAACTTTTAGACCATTCTACTCTCCCCTTTCTTATCGGCACCTGGAAGGGAGCCCCCTGGGCAGTAGACTTTTATCAAAAACATGGCTTCAAAACAGTAACCGAAGCAGAGAAGGAGCTCCTTCTGCGAACCTACTGGAATCTCCCGGAGCGGCAGATTGAAACTTCCCACGTACTGGGAGATGCCGTCTTTCTCGACAGCCCGATTATTGAAAAAATTAAAAAAGAAAGCTTCAGGTGAGAATAACTTTCACTTTACAGCACCGCTCTCTCCCTGTATGATTCACTCAGTTTCCACGAGGCAGCCATGGACAGAAAAATCAATAAAATACTGACCGCATGCCGGGGGCTTACTTTCGGGACCTTTCCCCTGGGCAATAATCGTACACTCTGGCAGAAGGCGGTAAACGATGAGATGACTTCCCTCTGCCGGGGGCTCCCGAAATCACAACAGGCTTCAGCGCTGATTTTTCTAATGAATTACAGCAGCATCAGTATCGGCTCAGAGATGAACTTCTTTCAGAATTACTTCCCCCCTTCATGGACAATTCTCTCACACCTTGCTGCACCGGGAAAAAACCCGGGGCCTGAAAATTTCCTCCCATACATCCGCGCCCATGCCATGGCGATGTTTCTTCACAGTCTCGAAGATCATCTTGTCGATAAAGAGATACCCCCGGACAACCTGACCCTTTTGCTCCACGGCGAGGCGTGGCACCGGTACCGTTCTGCTCTTAAAAAAATTGTGGGGGAAGACCAGGCGCGCCGGAAGCTGGTAGAGAATCATCTTGACCGGTACTTCGCCTCAATCAACAGCGAACCAGAAGAGGCCTCAATCGAAGGATACTGCAGACATTTCCGAAACCAGATGGCAACGTGGACGGTGACGCCTCTTCTCATGAAAGAAAAAAAAGTAAATGATCTGGCAGAGGCCTATGAATCCTTCGGCATCGCCTGGCGACTTCTTGATGACCTGAATGATCTGGAGGACGACATTCTTCAGGGAACCAGAAATGCCTGCTACTATATCCTTGAAGAACAGTGGAGAAACCTCTATGACAATCAGGAAGATCCCCGGGACTACGATGAGCTCATTAAACACCTGACTCATGCCGGTCACCTTGAGACTATTATTTCCCTGGTCCGAAATTTTCTCTTCAAAGGATCCAGTGCGGCCCGCCGTGCCGGTGTTCCTGCCTTTGGTGAAGAACTTGAGCAGATGGCACTTCCGATTACAAAGGCACTTGAAGATCAATGAAAATTCCTGTAGAAATTTCCGAAGAAAATCTGACCCTTGAGGTGACGACCCGCTGCACCTCATCATGCCGCCACTGTTTTGCCAGGGCAGGACGTGGTCATACGCATGAACTCTCCGAGAAAACGGCGCAGCTAATACTGAAAGAAGGGTACGAACTTGGCTTCCGATATCTTCACCTGACGGGAGGAGAACCTCTCCTCTGGCCCCTGCTATTTGATTTCATGGAAGAAGCGTTACAGATGGGCTTTAAAAATATTTTCCTCAACAGCAACGGCCACCTCCTTGATGACTCAGCTGCTGAAAAATGCGGGGCTCTCGGCGATAATGTTCAACTTTCTATCAGTCTCCAGGGACCGGAAGAGCACCATGACTCCTTCAGGGGCATCGGCTCATATCAAAAAGCGATAAAGGGAATCAGAGCAGCCCTTAAGGCCGAAATAGCACTGCATATCTTTACAACCGTTGACCGGGGAATGCTGCCGCTGCTTCCCCGCTTTGTAGATGATGCATGCCGGGAATTTTCAGAAATAAAAAGCCATACACTTATCCAGCTGGTACGGGTCCATGCGGATATTTTAGACTTAAAGAATGACCTTCTTTCTCCTGAAGACTTTATATCCATGGTTAAAATGGGTTCATTCCTCCGGCTGCCGGGTCACCCGGTTACCTTTTTAGAAAATCCCCTGGCAGTAACAGCTACACGCCTTATGGGTATAGAGTGGCTTCCCCCCTCAAAACCCCTGCATAGAACGGGACGATTAGTCATTCTTGCTGATGGCACGATAACCCTGGCCCACAGCACCCGCGACTCCTTTGGCTCCTGGAAACCGGGAATACTTAAAAGTGTCATCACATCAGAGGAGTACGATAAGGCTACCGATGAAGACCAAGAGAGCTGTGCGGGATGTCCATATATTGCAGCGTGCCGCGCTTCAGGAATGCTTCGCCCCTCTGAATGGTTCAGAGACATGGAGCAGGAGTCTTACTGTCGACGGGTTCTTGATTTGATTACTCGAGATACTTCAAAAGAATAAGGGTCAAGTCATCATCATCATCAATTCTTTTTCTTCTTCCTTTACCCTTCATGGTGCTGATTATTTTTTTAGATGCTTCAGCCATTGAAGCGGCTCCCTGATTATCAAGAAGGGTCTCGTAAAAAAACTTTTCGTTATGAACAGCAGAAGGGTCATTTTTTACCTCTGCATAATTTTCAATCAGCCCGTCAGAGAAAAGCCCCAGCATTGAACCGGGATCAAAGGGAACCTTCATATTGTCGTAAGGGGCATCTTCAGCCAGGCCGATTATCGACCCCCGGGGTTTGCAGAGATGCAGTTCTCCACCAGGAGAAACCACCACCTGGTGAGGATGGCCGGCTAACGCAATTTCGAGCTCCCGTTTTTCAATAAAGACATCAGCAATACAGCAGGTAAAAACGATATGCTGCTCCTCGGATATCTGGATAAAACGGTTATTCAGCCTGTGAAGAATCTCAGCGGGAGAAAGATCCAGATCACGAAGAAGATTGTATTCTGACATGATGGTAATACAGTTCAATGACGCATTGATGCCATGTCCTGTCGCATCAGCAAGGAAAAGACGAATCCTGCCATCAGCAGGCTGGTGCACCACGTAAAGATCTCCACCAATGGCAAGCAGGGGGTCATAAGTGACATGAATATCCATATCATTTCTGTTAAGATGAACCCCCATGAGGCTGTCGAGAAAAGCCCTCGACATATCAAGATCCCTGGAAATTATTCCCTCCCAGTCTTTCAGTGTATTAATTGTCTCCTGGAAAACACGGCTCCGCTGCAGAAGGGACTCTTCATCAAAGTCTTCAGAGCTCAGTTTCTGACCGGTATCGATAAAATTTTTCATTACCAGTTGATTTTGCACCCGCACAAGAAGCTCCTGCTGGTTAAAGGGCTTTGAGAGATAATCGTTACAACCGAAGATAAATCCCTTCACCATGTCTTCCACCTGGTTTCGGGCCGTGATCATGATGACCGGAATAAAGTCATGCTCAAAGTGCTGGCGTATCTTGAGCATGATGTCATAGCCGCTCATCTCAGGCAGCATCAAATCAAGAAGTATGAGGTGAGGAAGTTCATCCTCAAGTGAAGCAAGGGCCTCACTTCCTTTCTGATAACTCTTTACCCGGTACCCCTCTTTTAGAAGAACACGTTCAAGAATCTGCAGGTTAATAGGGTCATCATCGACAATCATAATCAGTTCACCTGACTTTATATGACCCGGGACAGAAAGGACCCCCGCGGTTTTAATCTCAACATCAGGGGGCAGCGTCACCTGGGGAAGTTTATCCACTGCTTCGAGAGTCTTACGCCTGATACCGGAGATATTGCCTGTCGGCGAATCAGGAAGCCATAGGGAAAAGGTACTTCCTTTCCCCTTTTTACTTTCCACATCAATAGTTCCACCGTGAAGTTCAACAAGATGCCGGCTGATAGCAAGCCCGAGACCCGTGCCTTCCCCGGTGCGGCGCTCACTTTCCTGGCCCTGCTCATAGGGATTCCAGATACGTTTCTGTTCGGAGCGGCTTATGCCCCTTCCCGAATCTCGTACCGCCACAGATACACCACCATCAGCGCCATGGGCGGCAATGGTGATAAAGCCTTCATCGGTAAATTTTACCGCGTTACTGAGAAGATTCAGAAGCACCTGCTCGACACGATGCCGGTCTCCCGTAATGACGGGAGTATCTTTATCAATAGTATGGACAATCTCAACGGGTTTCTTCCCTGCCATACCTTGAGCAATTGAAGTTACCGAAGGAATAATCTGTTTCAGATCAACCCTGTCCAGGTAGAGATCAGCCCTTCCGGCACGGAGTTTACTGAAATCGAGAATCTCATCAACCAGTCCATTGAGGCGTTGAGCGCTGTTTCGAATCAGTTCCACATCCTGTTCATGTTCAAGGGATAGTTTTTCTTCAGTTGCCGTGAGCATGGAATCGGTGAGACCAATGATACCGTGAAGAGGTGTTCTGAGCTCATGGGATGTTGTGGCAAGAAATTCATCCTTCATCTTATCAAGAACTGTCAGCTCGCCGTGGGCTGTTT
>CAZPEK010000125.1:9244-9475 GCA_964585555.1 uncultured Leptospirales bacterium
GAACCTGGGCGAACCGGGATGCCAGCACTACGGCTATCACAATAGTCATAACGAAAAGGCCGTCGACTATTAATACCGCGCCGCTGATAACATTAAGAAAATGCAGTAAAGTAATAAAGATGAATACGCTATAAATAAGAACACCTGAAAAGATAAAGACAGCATACTTCCTTTTTCTATAAAAACCGATACCTGAAATGACCAGCGCAGAAACAGGAACCAGAAGATTTA
>CAZPEK010000126.1:0-9419 GCA_964585555.1 uncultured Leptospirales bacterium
TGCAGAGAGAACCCGCCCAAAGGAACCGAAACTGATGAAGGTTCCGATCCGCTTTAATAAAGATTACATAAAGGGTCTTTACCTGTATGTTGACGCGAGAACCGCGGAAGAAAAGGAGCGTAACAGGGCCGAAAAGCGTCTCGACGGCCCGGTAATTGTTTTTTTTCACGGCCATAATCAGAGACCCGATGATGGGTATAAATTTACCGCTGAGATTGCCTTTCGATCGAAATCGGGAATCTGCATCGTCCCGGTCAGCGACACCCCCTATGGAAAGAAATCTCAATGGCGAGGTGATCGGGGTAAGGAAGTTATTCTCATGGCCCTGGTTGAGCGCGTCCTGGGAGAGAAGGAAATTGCCGTAGAGGGAGCCGCCCCGATTACTGATATGAAAGTAGTCATCGGTGAAAAAGTAAAAAAACTTCCTTCACCGGTAATACAAACAAAGCTTATCTCTCTCGGATGGTCTCATGGAAGTCTGCTGGCCCGGCGTTTTGCCAGCGCCTGGCCTGAAGCAGTGGTCTCCCTTGCCCAGATGGCACCGGCTGGTTTTTCTGACTGGGGCGGGTATTCCTGTGTCGGTCCCACCTGCCTGATGACCAGTTTTGGTATCGAAGGAATGAACATCGGCCTCGGTATTTTTCGCTGTGAAGGGGGGGATGTTTTTGATTCTGCCGGGGGCATTATTAAGGGACAGGTTGCTGATACGGCGCGTTCATGTCCTTCATGTATCTACGGCAATTTTCATGTGGGGAAGATTTTCCGTACCTTTAAGGATACTGCCGAATGCAGTGTACGGGCTGATGATAAAAATTTCCCCGTATCAGCAGTAAAGCATATCGTGGTGATCTTCGGAGATGACGATACGCTTTTTGAATATGATGATGATGCAGGCATCAAAGATCCGAAAAAGGTAACAGCAGCGGAGCAGGAAAAGTTTTTCGAGAAATTTTATCCCGGTGCGGTTACCGCGGGAAGAAAACTTGAGCTTCATGTGCTGAAGGGAAATCACATCGGGCCAGTGGTCAATTATAAGATCTGGGCTGAAACGGTACTGAAGGGTATTGAACAGATGAGGCCCCTGCCGGCACAGGAAGCTGAAAAAAAAGAAAAAGATAAAACAGAAAAAGACAGGGAAAAGTAAAACCTTAAGCCTGTAGCGGAAATTATTCCATTGGAGGCGCGAATGGGAATTCCTTGAAGGCGCGAAAACGCTTTTGCGCCTTCAAGGAATTCCATGCCCTTTGATGGTTTTCCCACTTACACATAGACAAAATAAAAAGAGACAACAAACGAAGAGGAGCTGTGTGATGAGGATATTCTATATACTGGTGGCGGCATTTCTCTGCCTTGGGGCTGCCTCTACAGGCGAAGCCGCGCAGAAACGTATCAAACCTAAAAAATATAATGTTCAGGATGTAAAGATCCGTTTTAACGAAGATTATATCGGCGGAGATGTTCTTCTCATTGATGCCAGAAGCGATGAAGAAAAAAAACGTGACAAAGAAGCCGGCACTCTTGCCGGGACCATAATTATTTTTATCCAGGGGCATATGCAGCAGCCCGATGACGGCCTTGCCTTTTCTACAGACCTTGCCATGATGAGCCGCTCCGGTATTGTGGTTGTCCCCGTTATGAGCACTCCCTACGGAAGGGATAAAAAATGGCGCGGTGACCGGGCCAAGGATGTCCTTCTCATGGAGCTTGCCGAATACGCCCTGCATCAAAAGGGTATCCGCATTAAAGGGTATAAAAAGATTACCGAAAAGAAGGTTGCCATTACCCCGGTTAAAAAGACCGGGGCCTCTGATGAAATGATACCGGCACAGGTTTCACTTGTCGGCTACTCCCACGGTGCGATTATTTCACGGCGCCTTGCCTTTCTTTATCCTCAATCAATTATTAACATGGGGCAGGTTACTCCCGCTGGCTATGAAAAGTGGGGAGGAAGAAACTGTGTTGCTCCCGTTGCGGGCACCACCAATTTTGCCGGTGAAGGAATTCATCTCGGCTTTAAAGATACCTTCCGGGGCAACGGAAGGTATGTCTTTGACGCGGGCTGCGGTTTTGCAAAGGGCTGCACCTATGATCTTTTTGGTTCTGTTCCTTCATGCATTTATGGGAATTTCCACATGGGCAAGCCATTTCGCTGGTTCAAGAACGGCCAGGACTGTACCCTCTACCAGACCGATGGGAATTACCCGGTTGCGGACCTGAAAAATATTACGGTAATTTTTGGACAGGAAGACACCATGTTTGAACTTGATAACATGGGAGTAAAAGATACTAAAAAGTTGACACGAAAGGAAGAAGAAGCCTTCTGGCAGAAGTACTATCCAGGCAATGTTTTGAAGGGCTCAGGGCTGACCCTGAAGTCTTTTCCCGGTACTCATATTGGTCCCTATGTTCATCATAAACTCTATGCGGAAACACTGTTGAAAGGGATGGAAGAGATGGAATAGAAGGCGAAGGCGAGGATTGTAAAATAATGAAGGCGAGGATGGCAATCCTCGCCTTCATTATTTTACATCGTAAGGCCCACAGCCTTTTTAATTATTTCCAGTGATTCCCGGGCCACCATGCGGGTCTTTGCGGCACCCTTTTTTAATATATTCTGTACTTCTCCCGGATCAGCTGCAAGCTCATCACGGCGGCTTCGGTAGGGAGCAAAGTACTCCCAGATGAGGCCGAAGAGTTCTTTCTTTGCGTCCCCGTACCCGAGGCCTCCCCGGGTGTAGCGGTCCCGCATATTTTCGACCTGTTCTTTTTCTGCAAAGAGCTTATAAAGGGCAAAGACAATACAGGTATCGGGATCCTTTGGATCTTCCATGGGTGTTGAATCAGTCTGTATGCGCATGACCTTTTTCTTTAAGGCCTTTTCTTCCTCGAACATGCCGATGGTATTTCCGTAGCTTTTGCTCATCTTCTGGCCGTCGGTTCCCGGTATAACGGCGATATCCTCGGCGATGAGGGGCTCCGGTATTGTCAGAACTTCCCCGAAAATATTATTAAAGTGATTTGCTATATCACGTGTTATCTCCAGGTGCTGTTTCTGATCTTTTCCCACAGGAACAATCTCGCTGTGGAAAAGAAGAATATCTGATGCCATGAGAATCGGGTAGATATAAAGCCCCGAGTTAGGGGTAATTCCCCTGGCAACCTTGTCCTTGTAACTGTGACTCCGTTCAAGGAGACCGAGGCTGGTATGGCAGGCAAGAATCCAGGTCAGTTCAGTGACCTCCGGGACATCAGACTGTACCCAGAAGTGGGCCTTTTCGTGGTCAAGCCCCAGGGCAAGAAAATCTATTGCCGCCTCGATGGTATTGTTTTTCAGGGATTCGCTGTCTTCACTGCTGGTCATGGCATGGTAGTTGGCGAGAAAACAGAAGAGTTCGTGGTCTTCCTGAAAGTTGATCATTTGCTGCATCATGGCAAAGAAATTGCCTATGTGAAAGGTGCCTGAAGGCTGGATTCCCGATAGTATTCGTGACATGGTGGTCCTCTCTGGTCGTAGTGCTCTATCAGTACAGGATAGAGCCGTCATTTGCAGTCTCTTATATAAATGGAGCCCTGTTCTGGTTAGTTCAAATATTCAAAAAAAATAGTCAATAAGAAAATTCTACTTGCAGATTAAATGGAGGCTTTCATAATTACAGTGTTTGAAGGGTTTCGGGTTGTTTTCGAAACTGTTTTTAACACTTTTCGGAACCGGTGAAAAGGGCTGTTATCAGAAACTCAGACGGCTCTGTATAAAACCGCGGTTCTGTTATTATTTTATTATTCAGGGGATTATAATGAAGAAAAATATCGGATCTGCTGACAGTTATCTCAGGTTTATGGTTGGCCTGGCTTTTTTAATTAACATCTATATCCTCGAAACAGGTGCTGTGGCTACTGTTATACTTCTGGGACTGGGAATTGTTATGTGGGTAACCGCGTGGACACATTTTTGCGCTGCCTATACCCTCATTAATTTTTCTTCCGCCGATGGCGAAGAAGAAGAGAAGGTTGAAGAAGCATAAGCTTAAACAGCACACAGAAAGGTTATAAAAAAAGGGCACTTCTGATGAGGAAGTTCCCTTTTTTTGTGTCTGAATGAGGATTTGTCTTGTTATTCAGCTGTACCGATCATGCTTTTTGCCAGCACTTCCATTTGTGCTGACATGTCATTCAGCGTGCTGTTTGCCGCGAGAATTGAACCTGATATTTTAACAATTTTTTGAGCGTCTCCGGCAATGTGCATTATCGATTCACTTGATTCACTTATACCGGTTTCCTGCTGCTGAAAAGAATTTTCAATTGAAGAACTTGATTCATGGATATTTGTATTGATGTCCCGTATCGTTTTAATTTTATCCCCGATAATTCTCATCCGATCTCCTGCATCCTTGACCCTGTCTTTGATTTTTAAAATTGCCTCATTGAGTTTCTCGGTCATGATTGATGATTCGTCGATGAGCTGTGTGCTTTCATCCATCTGTTGTTGATTCTCAAGAATTATCCTGTTTATTTCCTTTGCGTTATTTGTGGTGGCATCGGCAAGCTTGGAGATTTCATCGGCTACAACAGCAAAACCCCTTCCCGAATCCCCGGCCCGTGCCGCTTCAATTGCAGCATTGAGAGAAAGCAGGTTTACCTGGTCGGCAATATCGTTGATTACCTGCACAAAATTCGACATCTCATTACTTTTATTCTTTAATAGTGCCGATTTTTCCTTTGTCAGTTTAATGTGGTTGGCACTGTTTTTTGAATAGAGGTATATCTCTTTAAGAGTGTCAATAATTTCGCTGGAGTCTTCGATTACTGAATCATTCATTTCCTTGAACTCTTCGACTGAATCGACCGTCTGGCTAATATCCCGGTATAGTGATTTGGCGACATCATTAATCGTCTCTGAATTTGCAGCCAGTTCTTCTAGAAAGGATGACATCTCTTCAAGGGACGAGGCCTGGCCCTGGGAAATGTCATCCATTTTACCAGTTATGGATTCCTGATGCTGGGTATGCGATTTTAGGACCTCAACAGAATCAACCATGGCCACGGCAATTTTTTTAAGATCACTCATACTGCGGCCTGCTTCAGTTTGTTTGTTTATAGCAAGGGCGAGAAGGTCTTTGGTGGCTCCGGCGCCCGCAGATGCACCGATGCCGGTCCATATAAAAATTAAGTACCGGACTATCAGGTTGCTTTTTGCCCCTCCCGGCATCAGCTCAGGATGTAAAATAAGCAGCGTGGTTTGGGACAGTAAAATAAGCAGAAGAGTATATATCGTAATTTTTTTATCAAAATAAAAAACACTCAGGGCAAGGGCAATGTAATGGATGGCGAAAAGCTCAGACGCTCCATATATGAAAAACTGGAACACCCAGATTGATAGAATAATTCCGGTGATAAAGATATAGCTGGATATAGTCGCATTTTTTGTTTTTTGAGAGATCAAAAATGAAACCGCTACGATTATCGAAATCAAAACAAGTTCAATGATTATGCTTTGATAAGTCAGGTATTTGGATGAAGCTCCTGTTAATTTTACAGCTAAAGTAGCGATATTTGACAGCAATACGATACTGGCAAAGGCTTTCAGCATCCTTATGTTATTGCTGCGCATCACATCGGAAAAAAGATTTGATTCATCTTCAATGAAAGTATTTTTACTGTCTGATGTGCGCATTTTACGTACCCCTTGTGCTGAATTTTTTAGTATGGTGCCGTAGAAATCTAAAAAGCTGCTAGAAATATGTTTGATATAACCGTACTCCCCGAGGTGGCTGGAAGGATGTCAAATCAGTATTAAAGTTAACTAAGTACATATAAATGATGGCGACATCTGCTGGTCAACACTTATATTATGTTTTTTTTATACAGAAAAGGGAATAGAGGCAGGAAAAGGTAGTCTTCATTAAAAAACCTTTCCTGCCAACACAAGGAGAAGGAAGTAAAAAACAGCGTCTTAGATAATAAGTTCTACGAGTAACAGGTCCGATTAATAATTGCCAGTTTTAACTCGTCAGAGAGGTCATTGAAGTAGGCGCAGTACCCGGCCACACGAACCAGCAGGTACCGGTGCTTTTCAGGATTTTCATAGGCCTCAAGGAGAATATTACGGTCTATGACATTGGGCTGAAACTGCATGCCCCCTTTGTCAAAATATGAGCTGATCAGACCTGACAGGTTTCTGATTCCGTCAGGGCCCTGGAATAATCCTGCATCAATTGTGAATGTAACTGTTGTGCCGTTAGGAGCATAATCCGCAAAGTTGATTCTGGAAATCGAATTCAAATGAGATGATAAATCTGCCTGTTCCATTCCATAATGAGGAGCAACGCTGTGAGCAAGCGGCGTACCTCTTAATCTGCCAGAAGGCAGGGCAGGAGTCTTTAGTCCATAAATAATGTTAACATTTAATGCATAATAACCGGCAGTATATAAACCATTACGGGGAGAATTTTCTACCGATGCAAGGGATTTCACATAACAGTCTAATGATTTATTTTCCCATTTAGCGGTTTCATTTGAGCCATCATCACCAAATTTTGGTACCTTAAGCAGTGTTGATCTGATTTTTTGATAATACTCTCCTTCGAAATTATTATCGATCGCATTAATGACATCTTCAATAGTATATAACTTTTGCTTAAAAACAATCTCATCAAGAGCGTATAGAGAATCAGCGACATCTGTAATTCCAACGCCCTGAATACCGTGACTGTTAAGGGTGGCTCCACCCTCATAGGCATCTTTTCCCTTTTCAATGCATCCCGGGAAAAGTGTCGATGCTAAAGGTATGGTGAATCCTTCACAGAGGGCTTTGTCAATTTTTTGATGCCCCGCCAGCACTGAACCGGTTAAATGATTCAATCTTGTCTGGTAACGTTCAAGTAATTCCTCCATGCTTGCAGGAGGAGTGTAGTGTGGTGATGTTTTTTTTATTTTTTTTCGGATACGCCTGTCTGCATACTTTGAGGATATAAATTTAGAAAATTTATTATCTCTTCTGAAATTATATTCAATAAACTTGGCTGTTATACTTCCTAACTGTTCTCTGAAAGGCATGTTCCACAGATCATTCTCTTCACCCTTTAATGCCTGCAAAAAAGGTAAGGTAACATTTACATTGGCACAGTCAGTGTTGCCGAAGTGGTCATCTGACGCATTTGGTTCAACACATCCTATTATTGAATAGTTCCTGATATCATGTATGGAAGTAGTTGGATAATGTTTTTCCATGGAATCAATATACACTTCGTCGTTATACAAAGCCGGCATTGGTGCTCCGGTAATATATACCTCTGCTATCCGGTCCTTGTATGCAGCAGGGCTGTTTTTATGAATTCTTGCTGTCATGTTTACTGCCAGGGGCTGTAGTTCGCAAATATCCAGCAGCATATACGTAAGGTCATTCGTGGCGTCTTTGCCATCTTTTGTGAGACCGCCAACAGTCACAGTCTGGTCGGTAGACTGGGTCTCAAAAAGCCTTGAGATTCTCAGGTACGTATCGCCATCACTTGCCAGTATCACTTCATCCATTTTAATGACAAAGAGTGCAAGCAGCTCTTTTGCCTTCTCATAGGTAATTGTTCCCGCCTTAAGATCCCGTTCATAGTAAGGAAGTAATACCTGGTCAAGGCGTCCATGGGATACTGCATTTTCATAGGATTCAATGCATATGGCAATTTGCAGTAAAGTCATGGACTGCAGGGCTTCGTGAAATGTCCGGGCGGGATTTTTCGGCACATTGCTGCAGATTTCAGACATTGCTGTAAGTTCTTTGCGCCGTTCAGGATCTTTTTCTTCCTTACTTAAAACTGATAAATTGTCAGCATATTTTTCAGCAAATTCTTCTAATGCGTGAAGGCCGATAAGTGCACCATCATAGAAATCCTGTCTGTCCTCGGGCATTGTTTTTCGTTTTTCTTCAATTTCCTTTATAATCCCGGTAGTTCCAAGTTTCAGGATTCGTTCATAATTAACACAATAATGCGCTATGGCAGCCATGTTATTGTTAAAGCCAGATGATGGTTCAGATGCCTGGGCAACTGTTAGAATAAAAGATTTGAAATTATTAACCCTGCTAATTAATGAATGCCTGGCCCAGAAAGGAAGTATCTTAAAGTAAAAAGCAAGTTTATCCTTTAATGAAATTTGAAAGGAAACCGGTGTCTGACGATTTATTTGATGGATGATTGAAGCAAAGAGAATGCCGTAATGTTCTTCCCATATCTGGGCGCCTACTCTCTTCGATGTAAAATTGCCAACAAGCAGTTCTCCGGGATAAATGATAACCTTTTTATTTTTTAATACATAGGCAAGTCGTTCAGACCGGTGGATCGCTGTCGGTTTTTTGAAACCGTTTTTTTTATAATATTTTGTTTTAAGTTTGGATACTTCAAGACAGTGATAATAATCACTTTCTCTGAGTCCCTTTCGTTTGTCAGTGTACCGTTTTGTAAAGTCGGCCTTATGTGTGTATATTTTTAAATCAATGTTTTCAGCTTTGATGTTAAAAGATCTGAATAATTCAACAGATTTTAAAAGGGATTTTTGACTCTGGTCCTGTGTGATATTTAATGATTCTTGTTCGAGATTTAAGCGTTTTGCCTTATCTTCATACATGTTGTGATATTTCAGCAATTCAATTGTATCATGGTTCATGGACTTTAAAAAATCAGCAGTTGCTTTTATGCTTCTGTCCATATCATTTAATCCCGGTAATATTACCTGACGGAATCTAATGCCGGCATGTAAACCGGTCAATTTTTTGATATTGCTGTGAATTAATGTGCCGTCGTGGTTCGTATATTTTTTATGGAGCTTTTCATCTCCAACAATTTTCAGGTCTACAAAAAATATATCTACATACGGTGCGATTTTACTGACATTTTCCCATGGAACTTGAAGGGCAGTTTCAACAGAAATGTGAATTTTTTCTTTTTTAAATTCCTTTAACAAAATTATTAGACTGTCCGGATTCTGAAGAAGAGGTTCTCCGCCGCTCAGGGTTACGCCGCCGTCTGTATTAAAGTAATATTCTTTATCTCTTAAAACGATTTCCATGATGTCGGAAATAGAATAGTTCTCATCAAGCCCTTCTTCGGGATTAAAAGACCGGGACTCAGGATTTTGACACCACAGGCATCTTAATGCGCATCCCTGGAAAAAAATTGTTGTCCGAATGCCGGGGCCGTCATGAACACAGCTCCGTTGAATTTTCAGTATATGTAATTTTTCTGCATCGCTGGTCATGGTGTTTGTTAGAGATGGGGAAATTTTTGTCTCTTTTCCAGGTTCTGAATGGGGGGAAGTTTCCATTGTGTGCTCCTTTTAAGTTTATTTGCAACGGCCTCTTTTAGCATAACATAGACTACTAGTCTATGTTATGCTAAAAGAGGCCGTTGCAAATAAACTTAAAAGGAGCACAC
>CAZPEK010000127.1:0-4976 GCA_964585555.1 uncultured Leptospirales bacterium
AGCCGAAGTGGTGGAACTGGTAGACGCAGCGGACTCAAAATCCGCCGGGGGCAACCCTGTGAGGGTTCGATTCCCTCCTTCGGCACATATATGGAATGAAAGAAGGCCGTCACAAATTTATATTTGGACGGCCTTCTTCTCTATTCTGCCCCCGGCAAAACTGGAAGGCTTCTGCTGTCACCTTATCGTTTCCCAGCTGCAGCAAAAATAAAATTTACCTTATCCCGTCACCTATTGCCTTAAGAAGAGTTGCAGTCTGGTTCTTCAATAAAGATAAACCTGTGTCCTTTTTATAGATAATACGACCCTTCTGATCAACAATAAAATAAACCCTTTTTGCCACCGGAAGGATCCAGTGCTTGACATCATAAACCTTGATTACTTTTTTTTCTGGATCAGAAAGAAGTGTGATATCTTTCAATCCATGTTTTGCAATAAACTTCTGATGAGACGCGACTGAATCCCTGCTGATACCAAGTACTTTTATATTGAGCGATTGGAATTTTTTAATATTTTGTTGAAACTCAACAAATTCAGGAGTTCAGTTCTTAGAATCATCCTTCGGATAGAAAGCAATAACCGCCCCCCTGTTCGCAGCAAGGACCTCGTTAAGAGTAACCACCTCTCCATTTTGGTCTGGAAGAGAAAAATTATAAGCCCTGTCCCCGAGATTATGGGGTACTTTTTTTATCCCTGATGCAGAACAGGATATAAAAAAAGTTAAAATCGCTATAAAAAATGTTAACTTCTTCATACTTGCGTAATACCTCCTGATAATATTTTTATTATTAAAGTTCAAAGATATCCTTAAACTCTTTATGGTTCATCATATCGTTAATCCACCCGGTCATGTCAGGTGGAGAACCAAAAGGCTGATTTCTATAATGTTCAAAAAACGGTTCATAGTATCGCTCAACAAAAGATTCATACCTTCTTGAAATAATCTCCCGAACTGATGGCTCTGAGGGTTTATTAAATCTCAAATTTTCAACATCTGCCATCCCAAGCTTAAGGAATGAACCGATTTTATTTGAGCATTTACAGGGATTCCCGGGATCCACATGACCGCAGAATCCCTTTACATATGAATAAATCTTTTTTCTTCCCCGTGACAATATCTTTCTAAAGTTATCTCTTGAGATATCGAGAATTTTTGCACCCTCAATATCACTAATCCCAAATACAGCACCAAGAATAAAAACAA
Source organism: uncultured Leptospirales bacterium (assembly GCA_964585555.1). Classification (GTDB taxonomy): domain Bacteria; phylum Spirochaetota; class UBA4802; order UBA4802; family UBA5550; genus CAZHNW01. The sequence continues at coordinate 1,205 of CAZPEK010000127.1, forward strand.
GGCGCTCTCTCCGGTTCAGGCACATCAGCATTCCCGCCATACAGCCGTTTTTTACCTCCTCTTCAAGCAGGAGACTGTCTGGATGTGAAAAAGACCTGTCATCAGGGAGTTTTTCTATTTGAGAGATATAGGTTTCCATGTCGTAAATTCGATATTCGAATTTCTTCTTTTTCATTGTCATGACATGGTTAGCGGTAATCCGGTACAGCCAGGTTCTAAAAGCTCCTTTTTCCTTATCGTATCGTGCAAGTGAGGTTACTGTTTTTATAAGTATTTCCTGTGTAATATCACACGCATCATCATGGTCCATCACCATCCTGAAGGCTATATTATAAATCCAGGCCTGATGTCTAAGAATCAGCTGCTCAAGAGAATCCTTACCTCCAGCGAGTGATTGTATAATAAGTTCATTATCACTTTGGCTGCTGTCTTTTACTTCATTAAATTTATGTTCCATAGCATGCTTTTCTTATCAATTTTCCTGATACACTGACTGCTCTCTACTTATTGAAAACTTCTGAGTAGAGTCGGGCATGTTTCATTTCATCCGGCAAGATTCTTTTAAGTATTTTTAGTATATCTGACTCTTCGCCTGACATAAGCATCTTATTAATGTTCTTTACTGCCTGAGTTTCTACGAAGGCAATTTTTTGAAATTTTTTTTCATTAGAAAGAAAACGCATTGCCTGGGCAAGGATCATTCCTATAAAAAACCAGAAATATCTCCACCCTGCATCTTTCCTGAAGTTTTTTCGATAATAAGCATTAAAAAGCCTGCCATGCATCGCTTCCTGGTTTGAGAATTCCAATAATGTCCCGCTCAATGCCTCATCTTTATCATACTGCTTTGCCAGACTCTTGTACATGCCAGCACCGATACATTCCATACGAAAAGATTCTTTCACTTTCTTTCTATCTTCATTGATATTTGTTTTGTCACCTGTCATATTATAACCTCTTGTTAAATAAAATCAGTGTTTTTTTAACACTGTTTTTTAGTGTAGTATCCCTGATGCCGGTATGTGGCTTCCCGCATACCGGCATCAGGAATATTTCAATCTCACTATCTGATACTGATTTAAAAAAGATTTGTGACAAAAAAGATAAAAAATTTTGTTTAAAAAGGGGGCGCCCCTTCGGGCACCCCCCTTTCAGTTAAGGCTGAACCGGAGCAGGGCCCGAAACGGCAGGGTTCTGAGGTGTTTCAGGTTTTGGGGTGTGGTTTTTTTGCAGGAGGCTCTGCTCAAACTGTCCATATAATCCGCCTTGTAATAATTGAAAATGAGTCCATTGTGATGCTTCAATCCTGGTATATTATTGAATAATTTTTATTCTACTGCCCTGTTAATGAAAATCCCTGAAGTCTTCTAAAGGAAGGGGACAATCCACTACTGTCCCGTTAAAGGCTGCAAGGATACTTCCGGCGGCAGATCCGTATGCCGAACCATTTTGAGGTACCGGTTTTCCACGGTGCGTGCGAAAATTACCTTGTGGAGGCCCGGAAGCCGCATGACAAGAAACTGGGATGCCTTCTGCTGTTCTGATTTGTTTTGATCCATACACCGTTTGCTTCTCCTTGTATTATATTTAGTTCCTTCAAGAGATAGGGGATTGTAGCCCCACTGTTTACATGTGACAGCTGGAAAAACCGCAGGAGCGACAGTAACGACATCGGCCTTCTGGTATAAGAATGCTGCCACATTCAGGACAACGGGACTTTTTATTAAACATTGAACGATGATCCTGCTGAAAAGATATCCTGAATTTCATCTCTCTCTCCTTTCTGACTACAGATGTATAGTACATATATGTGTAGTACAATTCAAGTACTTTTTTAAAAAAATAAAAAAATTAACAAAAAAAGTGCAGACACCCGGGCAGTGATCCTGCACTTTTTTCATCAAACAAAAATTTATTGCAGCCCCTGGAAAAATAAATACTGTAAAAAACTAATAAAACTATTGCAGCCCCGGTACATCTTTCTAAAAGTTGGTAACTATCTATCAAAGAAGAAACCATACTTTCAGAGTACCTGTTAGAAAAAAAACTGCTGCCTCCGGCACTGAACCAGGGTAGTTAAAAATAAGGAAACCATAGAAATGACTAAATCGATGTTTGATCCTGAAAAAAACCTTGAAGAACTCCTGAAAATGGATGCTGAGGAGGTACAACAAAATGCTGAAACTATTGGCGACTCTCCCGGTGCGGGAGGCCATGAATCGGAATTTAAATTCGACATAATCCCCGAAGAACTGGAAGAATACCTGAACACCTATGTTGTTGCCCAGCCCGAGGCCGTAGAGGTCATTGCCACCAAAGTCTGCACCCACTTTAACCGGATGAACCTTGAGCAGAGCCTCCCGGAAGAAGAACGACTGGTCGGCAACATTAAAAGCAACATACTACTCATCGGGCCCACAGGTGTGGGGAAAACCTACATCATTAAGCTGATTGCTAAAAAAATAGGCGTACCCTTTGTCAAGGCTGACGCCACCAAGTTCAGTGAAACCGGTTATGTTGGCGGTGATGTTGAAGACCTGGTACGTGAACTGGTCCATGAGGCTGACGGTGATGTCACAAGGGCGGAATACGGTATTATTTACATAGATGAAATAGACAAGATCGCTTCTAACGGAAGCTTTCAGGGACCTGATGTATCCCGCTCAGGGGTACAGAGAAACCTTCTGAAGCTAATGGAAGAATCTGATGTTGACCTGAAAACTCCCCATGACCTGGCATCCCAGGTTGAAGCTGCCATGGAAGCCCAGAAAACCGGAAAGGTGAGCCGTCGAAAAATTAATACAAAAAATATTCTATTTATTGTTTCAGGGGCATTTGGGGGACTTGAGGAAATCATCAACAAGCGGCTCAACCGCCAGGCAATTGGATTCGAAAAATCACGATCGCAGCCTCAAGATATCCAGGACGCATTGAAAAAAATACGCACTGAAGACCTGCTTAAATTCGGTTTCGAATCAGAGTTCATCGGCCGTCTTCCCGTGTATGTAGTACTGAACAATCTCGGCACAGAGGGTCTTTTTCAAATACTTAAAAACGAACACAGTACGGTTGTTCTCGGCAAAAAGCTCGACTTCCGTGCTTATGACATAGACCTGAAATTTTCTGACGGGGCCCTTCATATCCTTGCGGAAAGGGCACATCATGAAAAGACCGGTGCACGGGGACTGCTGACGGTCTTCGAGAAGCTTCTCATAAAATTTGAGAAGATGCTTCCTTCCACTGATATAAAAGAATTGACTGTTGATGAAGACCTGATCAATGAACCACAGGAATACCTGGAAAAAATACTGCAGGAAGACGGCATCAAGCGTTTCCAGAAAGACTTTCTGGTAGAGCATGGCACCTTTCTTGAATTCGATGAAAAGGCCGCCAGAAAAGTAAATGAAATAGCCAAAAAACGGGGAATAAAACTGAAGGATCTCTGCGAAGAACTTTTTCACGACTATTTCCACGGCATGCGGCTGATGAACCGGGAAAACTTCACCATCACCGAAGAAGCGGTTAACGCTCCCAAGGAATACCTGGACGATTATATAAAGAATTATTATAAAAAATAAGGAAGTTGAAAGTATCAAGCTGCAAGGAACAAGTAAAGGCAGTCCACTTGTAACTAGTTACTTGTCTTGTACCGTGCCGCTTTCACTCCCCGTTACTGAAAGACTCCGGATAAAGGATATCCGAATCCCGTCGCATACCTGGTACTTTTTCCTTAATGCAGCGGTCAACTTAAGCACCTGGCCCCGGTCCGGCT
>CAZPEK010000127.1:4986-9392 GCA_964585555.1 uncultured Leptospirales bacterium
CGTAAGGACCAGGTTTACATAGAACTTCCCCTCTTCTTCAATCGGTTCGAGCTTAAAGACCTCGAGGGTCGGAAAGGCTTCCAGCATGGCAACCCGCACCCCTTCCTTTGTTTCACTTTTCTGATACCCTTCCACCATAAAAAAGCTGAGGGGAATCGAAATAACCAGAAGGATCACAATAGAGATTGCAATCTGATACATTGCCCGTTTTTTCACTTTTTCCTGATCTGCGAGGGGAGGATGAATTTTTAATATCCAGAAAACCACTGCCCCGGCGAGACCGATAGCTACCAGGTTGATGACAAAGAGCAGCGTTGCCCCGTAAGTGATGCCGGCGTTAAAAGTACCGATACCGATACCGATATTACAGAGAGGCGGCATAAGGGCAACGGCAATAGCAATACCAACCAGGGTTGAGCTGATCTTTTCATTCGCATAACCGTAGGCCCCTACGAGGCCCGAAGCGAGGGCTACCATGACATCAAAAAGTGTCGGATGGGTCCGTGAAATAATTTCTTCAGAATATTCAGGAATTGGAACAAGATATGAAATCGCCGCGGAAATAACAATAGCCCAGATGACCCCTTTAAATATTGAAGCAAGAGAAATACGGATAAGGGGCACGTCCCCCCAGATAACCCCGAGAGAAAAAGCAAGTATCGGTGTCATCAGAGGCGCCACGATCATTGCCCCGATTATTGTTGCAGATGATCCCTGGATAAGACCCGCAGTCGCGATCACACAGGAAAGGATAGTAAGAATATAATAAGGCATTGAGGGGCGCGCCCCCTGGCTCAATACCTCGTAAATACTCTTGCCCTGCCTTTCCTTGTTCCGTATCTCTTTATAGTCGTTTCTTTTTTCCAGCCAGAAAACAGGATTAATATAATTCCGGAAGGTTCGCTCTTCTTCAGGAATAACATAGTCGACAATTTCTTTAACCTCAGAGCGGTAGGCATCGGCGCCCTGTTTTTCCTCTTTTCCTTCTTTTTCTTCCTTGTCCTTTTCTTTCTGTTCTTCTTTCTCTTTTTGGTACCTGTCGGAAGAGTCCTTTTCATTGAGGGGCTCTAAACTTCCTTCACCATTTTCTTCTTTTTTTCTTTTTCTCTTTTCTAAAATCCCCGGGCTGTCAGGGATTGCATCAAATTCTACATCACCGGGAGGCTCCGGAACGGGAGCCTCTGGTGATGATGAAGTAAAAAATTTTTTCAAACGGTCTTTCAGTGACATAGCTTCTTTCTTAAACTTCTTCAATTGCATTCTCAGGGCAGGCTTCGACGCATGCCCCGCATTCAATACAGTGCTGGAGATTGATTACCCGGCGGTCACCCACCTGGTCAATCGCGTCAACAGCACATACCTTGTCACAGTCTCCGCAATTTGTGCAGTTGTCCTGTATCATAAAAGCCATAAGAATCCTCCATGTCTTTGCATTTTTTTATTTTTATGGAGCATTCCCTGCACGGGAAAAAACATTTTTCCATGCAGGGTCTTCTAATTATTTAAAAAAGTTTTTTCAGCTTTTTCTTTCCTTTTTTGGCAGCCTTTTTTCCTTGCTTTTTAGCAACGGATTTTGCCTTATCCTTTGCAATATCCCCGGCACCCCCCGCGGCCTTCTTGACCAGGTCTTTCATTGAAGGACTTTTCGGAGCAACCAGCTTGCTTGGAGGACTCACGTAGGTTCCCCGGACAAGATACGAAAGATAGACCTTACCGTCTTTGTTCTGAAGCCCCTTCATTGCCTCATCAACAACCTTCTCTTTTTTGATATACTTTTTCATCGCCCCGGTAATAACAAGACCGGCACTCTTGCTGATTCCCTTTCTGATCTCATCATTGTGCTTTTTAGCCAGGAGAAGGGTCATCTTCATATCAATGGCCTTTGTGTTTGTATTCGCTTTCCCGCCAAAACCCAGAACAAAATCATCGGTTTTAATGTCACCGTCTTTAAGAACAACAGCGCCGCCCTTGTACCAGACATGGACATAGCCGTTTTTCCATTTAAGGTCTTTTCCAAGAAACTTCAGCTTGCCGCAATACTTTTCAAGGGCCTCTACACCCTTAAGGCTTTCAAGTATCTGCAGACCGGTCATATGGCCATAGGGACTCCCGAATTTCATGGCTACTTCGGGATTCAAAATTTTAGTCTTTACGTCAAAGGGAATGACCTTACCCCGGGCTGAAATTCCGATATCAAAGGATTCAACTGAACCGGACTTAATCTGTCCAACTGTCTTGATGCCCATATCAAGATCTAACTTAACCTGGTTTTCCTTATCAAGGGCTTTGGGATCAATTTTAATTGAATGAATCAGAACAGTAAAATTATAAATCTGGACACTCTGCTGTGACTGCCGGTCTACAAAATTAACGGTACCCTTATCAATACCGATTTTACCAACACCTACTGCCAGGGGAATATCCTCGGCTTTCAGGGGCTTTGAAGGCTTCATGGCGTCTTCACGCATCTGACGCTCAAGCTCGGCTTTTTCTTCCGGGGTCATGGGCTTTGACTGGGTCAGGTCATCAAAGTTAAAGCCACCTTTCGGACTACGAACTATATTTATTATCGGCCTGTAAAGCATCAGCTCTTTCAAAGTAACCTTTCCCTGGAGGATCTCGCCAAATTTTACCTTGAACTTAAAGGAATCGAGTCCCACAAAAAGATCATGTGCCGGAACCGGTTTCCCCTTCAGGGCCTCGAGAGCCTTTGCGGTCTTGAAGTTAGAGATTTTAACTTCCTCTACCTCTATCCCTGAAAGTACTGAAAAAACACCGATATTGATGTCCTTAATAGTCACATGTCGGTTCAGGGCGCTCCGCATCTGCTCTTCGACAAAGGGTTTATCTACGACAAACATAATAACAATACTGGCGATAACAATGAGAAGCACAACACCGCCGAAGGTTATGCCAAGCCACTTAAGTATTCGTTTCATTTTATTTCTCCTTATGGTATCCCGGGGCCTTAAAGAAGCCCACTGTAAAAAATTATTCCGGAAGAGCTCAACTCTCCAAAAAATCATTGCACTGACAGAAAACCGTGAAATGGTATCCCTGCCAGGTTAAAACCTGTAAAAGAGTACTTTATTCATGATTACTATTCTAATCAAGAAAAAATCTAAATAAAAAGTCGCTTTATTTCTAAATATTCATGAAAGAGATCAGGGGGCCCCATGACGCCAAATCAGGAAATATTTCTTAAAAAGGCAATGAAAAAAGTCGGCAAGGCCATTTTCCAATACGAGTTGATTCGTGAGGGCGATAATATCATCGTGGCCCTCTCAGGGGGTAAAGACTCATATATTATGCTGGAAGTTCTCGCTGACCGGAAAAAATACCTTCCCATAGACTTTTCCCTCCATGCGGTCCATGTCAATATTGAAGAAGTCCCCTATGAAACCGACCGGCAGGCCCTGGAAGATTTCTGCAGCAAAAGGAAGATACCCTTTCATTACCGCTCTGTCTCCATTGAATGGGAAGATGACCCAAAGCTGAACCGTTGCTTTCTCTGTTCATGGAACCGAAGGAAAGAGCTGTTCAATGCCTGCGAAGATCTGCAATGCAACAAGGTCGCCCTGGGGCATCACCGCGACGACATGGTGGAAACCTTTATCATGAATATGATCTTCCAGGGGTCCCTCTCCACCATGCCCCCAAAGCTTTCGATGTTCGGCGGGCAGGTTGAAGTCATCAGACCCCTTGCCCTCTTAGGAGAACAAAAGCTCAGGGAGTTTGCCCGCATCATGGAATATCCGGCCCAGAAAAAAGAGTGCCCCTACGGGGACGATACAAAAAGAAACGCGGTAAAGAACATCATCGATGAGATGGAAAAACTAAACAAGCATGCCCGCAACAGCATATTCCGGGCCATGTCAAATCCCCATACTGAGTATCTTTTTCCTGTGGCGAAGAAGAAGCGTTAAATATGGCGGAGAGTAGAGGGTTTTTTTCAAAAAGCCTCCCGGCAGGCTTTTTGGCTATTGCTTTTCAAAAAGTTACCAGGATGACTTTTTCAACTTTTTAGATATATATTAAACTGCACCGGGGAACCAGCAGAACATGAGGCATAAGGGCTCAGAACAAGAAACATGTCACCGACACGTTAAAATATTGACAAAAAGCGCCGGATATGCAACGCTTTTTAAAATTTTACGGCTTAAAGCTTAAGGTGTGAGGTTTATCTCCCGCGTTTGTGGCGCCATAAAAATCCCTGTGCCCAGAGTATGTGCTTGTACCCATAAAGTTTCTTAAGTTTCACACAGGTACGCTTGTTTACATACCTGGTTTTGGTGGTGCAGTACCTGACAGTACCGCTTCCCGGCTGTCCTCCTCTGCAGGTAGTATCATATACTCTTACCCTTTTGGTTCCCCCTTTTTCGCAGTCCATGGTACCCTTGACTACC